>NZ_CAKVZK010000036.1:0-29729 GCF_934835585.1 Clostridium sp. AF02-29
CCCATGTTTTCGTACGGTCAGCGCAGTAAATGCGCAGACCTACTGAACAGTTACCCCACAACCTACAAATGGGGGTCTGCCGCAGATTCCTGCGACAGCCCCTCACTGCGTTTTTCTATTGATATCCCGATGCCCCGGATTGCTCCGCACTGCGTGCTCCCGCAATCCTCAAAAACATTCGTAATCCGCTCATTTTTCTTTGAAAAATGGCTGCTTATTATATTATACCTCTTTAAAGTCTCCGTCAACTACATTATCGTCATGCGGTGCACTTCCTGCATCAGCTGCACCCTGAGCACCGCCCTGTGCTCCTGCTGCGCCAGCTGCCTGTGCCTGCTCATAAACCTTGCTGAAGAGTGCCTGTGCGCTGTTCATCAGTTTTTCCTTGCCAGCCTTGATTTCATCAATCTGTGCATCGGTCATCTGGTCGATCGGAGCTTTGTTGATAGCTTCTTTCAGTGCATTTAAGTCAGCTTCTACGGCTGCTTTATCGTTTGCATCGATCTTATCGCCTACATCCTGCAGAGCTTTCTCGGTCTGGAATACCATGGAGTCAGCTTCATTTCTTGCATCGATGCCCTCTTTTCTCTTCTTATCCTGTGCCTCGTACTCAGCTGCCTCTTTGACTGCCTTATCGATATCGGAATCGGACATATTGGAACCAGAGGTAATCGTGATGTGCTGCTCTTTACCTGTACCAAGGTCTTTTGCAGATACATTTACGATACCGTTTGCATCAATATCGAAGGTAACCTCAATCTGCGGAACACCTCTTCTTGCCGGAAGGATGCCATCCAGACGGAAGGTTCCCAGTGTCTTGTTGTCCTTTGCGAACTGTCTCTCGCC
Organism: Clostridium sp. AF02-29; assembly: GCF_934835585.1. Lineage (NCBI taxonomy): Bacteria > Bacillati > Bacillota > Clostridia > Eubacteriales > Clostridiaceae > Clostridium > Clostridium sp. AF02-29. Next base: position 847 of record NZ_CAKVZK010000036.1, read on the forward strand.
CTGTACAACGTGGATATCAACAGCGGTCTGGTTATCAGCTGCGGTAGAGAAGATCTGGCTCTTCTTGGTCGGGATTGTGGTATTTCTCTCAATCAGTCTGGTTGCTACACCACCCATAGTCTCGATGGACAGGGACAGCGGAGTTACATCCAGAAGAAGGATATCACCGGCACCGGCATCGCCAGCCAGCTTACCACCCTGGATAGCTGCACCGATTGCTACGCACTCATCCGGGTTTAAGGATTTGCTCGGCTCTTTACCAGTCAGACGTTTTACTTCTTCCTGTGCTGCCAGCATACGTGTGGAACCACCTACCAGAAGTACTTTGCTTAACTCAGAAGCAGTGATACCAGCATCTTTCAGTGCGTTCTGTACCGGAATTGCGGTTCTCTCGATTAAGTCTCTGGTCAGCTCATCAAATTTAGCTCTGGTCAGGTTCATATCCAGATGCTTCGGTCCCTCGCTGGTTGCAGTGATGAACGGAAGGTTGATATTGGTTGTAGTTGCGGAAGAAAGCTCTTTTTTCGCTTTCTCAGCTGCTTCTTTCAGTCTCTGAAGCGCCATCTTATCAGCGGAAAGGTCTACACCCTCTGCTTTCTTGAACTCGTCGATCATCCACTGGGTAATACGGTTATCGAAATCATCGCCGCCCAGATGTGTATCGCCGTTGGTTGCCAGAACCTCGATAACGCCGTCACCGATCTCGATGATGGAAACATCGAATGTACCGCCGCCTAAGTCATATACCATGATCTTCTGCTCTTTCTCATTATCAAGGCCATACGCAAGCGCTGCTGCCGTCGGCTCGTTGATAATTCTCTTTACATCCAGACCAGCGATCTTACCTGCATCCTTGGTTGCCTGACGCTGTGCGTCGTTGAAGTAAGCCGGAACAGTAATAACTGCCTCGTTTACCTTCTCGCCCAAGTAGCTCTCTGCATCTGCTTTCAGCTTCTGAAGAATCATCGCTGAAATTTCCTGCGGCGTATATTTCTTGTCATCAATGGTTACTTTGTAGTCGCTGCCCATGTGTCTCTTGATAGAAGAAATGGTCTTCTCAGCGTTGGTAACTGCCTGACGCTTTGCCGGCTCGCCGACCAGTCTCTCGCCTGTCTTTGTAAATGCCACAACGGACGGTGTGGTACGGATACCTTCTGTATTTGCGATAACAACCGGTTTACCACCTTCCATAACGGCTACACAACTGTTTGTTGTACCTAAGTCAATACCGATAATCTTGCTCATAGTTATTTCCTCCTGAAATTATCTTTTTCTGGCAGTTCTCTTTCTCCTCATGGGAGCTAAATTCTGCCGTCTGTCTGTCTATATTATATCAAATCAATCACCAGCACCGAATTCTGGGTGCCAGCTGTTTACGTGTTACCTATTTTAATTTGCCACTTTTACCATGCTGTGGCGAACCACGCTGTCGCGGTATACATAGCCTTTCTGGAACTCCTCGGCTACCACATTCTCACCCAGGTTTTCATCCTCAATATGCATCACTGCATTGTGGAAGTTCGGATCAAATGGCTGACCAACCGCTTCGATTGGCTTTACACCTGCATCACCCAGTGTTTTTACGAGCTGCTTGTAAACCTTATCCATGCCCTCGGCGAAAGCACTTTTTTCTTCGCCCTCCGGGATGGTCGCCAGACCACGCTCGAAATTGTCCACCACCGGGAGAATCTTCTCGATGATGTCCTTTGCGCCAATCTCATACATCGCTGATTTTTCTTTCTCCGTTCGTTTCCGGAAATTGTCAAATTCAGCCATCGTGCGCTTCAGGCGATCCGTCAGCTCCTCGATCTGCTCATCTTTCTTATCCTTCTTCTTGGAGAAAAATCCTTTTTTCTCTTTTTCTCCCTCCGGCGCTTGTGCGTCTTCCGAAGAAGCTTCCTTTTCCTTCACTGCCTCAGCTTCTGCCTGGGTTTCTGTTTCTTTTACCTGCTCCTCATTTGCCGCCTCGGCTGCTTTGGAATCTATCTCTGTCTTTGCCATGTCTCTCACCTCTTTATTTTGCACATCCGTGCTACTCGGTATCTTTATGATTGAATGTCTGATCGAGCTGGCTCTTTAATGAGCGCAGGGTCGATACAACTTTGTCATAATCCATTCGTTTCGGTCCAACGATTCCTATCGTTCCCCGAAGTCCGTCCCCCAATTCATAATTGGCAGTAACGATACTGCAGTCCTTCATCGACTGCACCTGTGTCTCACTTCCGATGTAGACCTGAATCTCATTTTTCTTATCGCTGTCCGCATCGTCCTCGGTAAGAATCTCTCTCCAGAGGTCTTTCTGCTCCAGTGTCCCGATGAGCTGGCTGGCTTTCGCGCCATCGCTCAGTTCTGGATATTTGAAAATGTTCGTCGTACCTTCGGTGTAAATCTGTAAATCTTCCTCGCCGGAACGAATCGCCTCGGCCACCTCGCTTAGTACCACATCCACGATGTGGCTGCGCTCGCCTGCCTGCCCTTTCATCCGGGTAATGACATCCAGATTAATCTGCTCCATCGTCAATCCGTTGAGACCGCTGTTCAAAAGGATATTCAGATTCAGGATGTCCTCATCGGTAAGTTCCGCATCGAGTGTCACAATCGAGTTCTTGATAATGTTGCCTTCTAAAACAGTGACAATCAGGAGTTTCCCGGCTTCCACTCTGGAAAGCTGTATAAACTTGATCTTCGTCTGGTGATACTGCGGTCCGCTGATCAGCGTCGCATAATTCGTATTGCTCGCCAAAAGCTTTGCCATCTGCTTTAACAGAAGCTCCACCCGATCCACTCTCTGGATGACCATATCACGCACCTGCGTGACCTCCGTCTCTTTCTCATGAATCAACTGATCCACATAGAAACGATATCCTTTATCTGAAGGAATCCGGCCTGCCGATGTGTGAGGCTGAATGATATATCCCAGTTCTTCCAGATCCGACATCTCATTTCGAATCGTCGCCGAACTGAGTTTCAAATCGGAATACTTGGAGATCGTTCTGGAACCAACCGGCTCTCCGGTCTCCAGATAGTTCTGGATAATCGCTTTCAAAATCTTTTCTTTTCTCTCATCCAGTTCCATCCAATCTCTCCTTCCGTGCATCCGCTTCCGCCGGTCTCTTAAACCCGCTCTGGAAGTTTTCTGTTAGCACTCAATCTATCAGAGTGCTAATATCTACAGTTCATACTATATTACTTACGCAAGTATTTGTCAATGATTTTTTTCGGTTTTTAAAAAATTTTTTTCTTCTTTTTTCGAATAAAATTTTCCATTCTGCATACCCTGTTTTTAGGCACGCTGATTTTCACATTTTCTATAGGTAGAAACTCCCTTACCCGCTTTCCTGTTTGCGTTCGAACAAATTTTCGACTTGTCGAACCTCCGACCGCTCCCAGAGCCCTATTTCCGGCTCTCCGGCTTGACATTTAACATTTTTGTAATATAATAGTAATAAATTATAACATTTGTAAACGCATTGCAATATTTGTGAGATACACAATCGTTGCGGTGAGACAAATGAATCTAAATTGAAATGAGAGGTTTTTATTTGATGAATATGATGAACACCATGCGGCGCGGACTTGCCACAACGGCAATGAGCTTGGTCTGTCTCATGGCAGGCACCATGAATACACTGGCAGCCACAGATGCCGGAACCGAGCTTGTCTCCCAAATAGATGCGGCAGCCGGTGAAGAAACAAACGGCACTTCCACCGAAGCAGCCCAGACACCATCTGGTCCGGCTTCCGATCCGGAGCTGATTAGAAAGCAGACAAACGCTGCTGCGGAAGAAGCGGCTGACACGAACGCTTCCGAGGCAGAAGTCGCTGCATTTTCAAATGAGTCTGCACAGGTGGAGGCAGAGAACGCTGACGAAGCTGCAATGACTGAAAATACTGACACAAATGCTGCTGCCGAGGCACAGGAAGCAGAGGCACCTGCTGAAATCTACGCCGGACGTTTTACGACAACTGCTTACTGCAGCTGCCGCAGATGCTGCCGTGGTGGAAAGAACCGCACTAAATCCGGCACCATTCCGCAGGCAGGACATACCATTTCCGCCGACTTGCGCGTATTCCCGCTCGGAACCAAACTCCGCATCAACGGCGTTGTCTATACCGTCGAAGACAGCGGCAGCGGCATCCGCGGAAACAAGCTGGACATCTTCTTCAATTCCCACAGTCAGGCACTGCAGTATGGAAAGAGAAGCGCCGATGTCTATATTGTCCGATAATTACATTGATTTTAAGCAAAAAGGGTCTTGCAGATAGAAAATCTTTCACCTGCAAGACCCTTTTTTATAATTCTTATTTTACTTAATCCGTCAGCGCCTTATGATATTTCGTTTTCCGGTAAATTTTCCAAATAATGATACCCGGAATGCTCACGGTACATACGACGGTACTCACGCCTCCGATCACTCCATATATTCCAAATAAGATGGCTGCGATGATGTTCATACTTAATTCCTCCTGACTCATTCATTTTTCAATGCAAGCTCACTATGCTTTGTTCCCCATTTTATTCTTTTTATCCAAAATGAAAAGAGTTTCGGCGCATCCTTAGCAGGACTTTAATCATCCTTTCGCTTTCTTACGTTATTCATAATAATTTCGAAATATAAGTTAAAAGCGTGAAAATATTGATTTTAAAGGGTTTTTTCAATTTTTTAAAACTTTTTCAATTTTTCTCAAAAAAACGCTTGCATTTTTTTGGAAAGCGTGATAGTATATAGGAGTCGCTGATGAGCACCGCTTCAAAAGCGAAGAAAATCATATCGAGGCGTGGCTCAGTTTGGTAGAGCGCTGCGTTCGGGACGCAGAGGTCGCGTGTTCGAATCACGTCGCCTCGATTCTATTATAAAACATACGGCCTGTTGGTCAAGCGGTCAAGACGACGCCCTCTCACGGCGTAAACCCGGGTTCGATTCCCGGACAGGTCACTGGAAAGAGATTCGAGATTCGAGTCTCTTTTTTATTTTCTTCATTCTTGACCTTTCACCAAATCATGTAAACTATAACTGAATTTTGCCGATGCTCCGCATTCCAGATCGGCAAAATACACTTTTCTACAGTATCGAACAGGATTTTCAGTCCAGAAAATTCCTGCCTGCAAATAGTAACTCTCCTTTTTTCTTCTTCATATACTGCAATATAGCCAATATGAAAAGAGGTATCTTTTTATGGAAACATACAACTACGATGCAGCAGCAGTGCCTGAGGGGGATGCTGACACGACTCCGGCGGCGGCACCGGAGACGGATGCGGCAGCAGCTGGAACCAGTGATACGGCACAGTCTGGATTTAGTTCTCAGCCTCCTGTTATCTTAACATATCCGGACAGCTCATCCAATGATCTTCAGGTATCTCCGGGCTTCGGGCCATACGGGGATGTGATGCCCAGCCTGCCGTCCAATAATCATAGCAGCCCAAACACCGGCGGCTGCATAAACTGCGGCGGTTCCAACTGGAAGCCATCTCCAAATGGCGCGCTCTGGACCTGGGGCATTCTCTCGCCGTTCTTTTCCACCTCATCGGAGATCGCGCACCTGCGTTTCTACAATGCCGCCTCCATCCGCGAACCGATCGATATCTACCTGAACGGACGTCTGGTCGTATCCGATCTGGATTACATGAATTATACGCGCTACATGCATATCATCCCCGGCATCTATCAGCTGACCGTCTACCGCCGGACCAATCCGGGCTTCGCCATCGTCAACACGAATATCCGGCTTCGCAGCGGTTACAGCTACACGCTGGCGGTTCTGGGTACTTTTAATGATTTTTCGGTGCAGATGCTCAACGCCTGATCGCTTTTATTTGAGAAAAGCTTCTTCACGCGAGGGCACATCCCGCGGAGCGTTTTTTTCATAGGACGTAATTTCCTATGAAAAAAGAGACCGCCACGTTCACGCGTGCGGTCTCTCTTCCGTGTCCTCTGCAATTATAAATTTATGATGAGAATATAACTGTCCGAATCTTAAACAGCCATCTATTTTTCCGGCTCATCTGTCCGGTTTGCTTTCTCGATCTTTGCCAAATGCGCGGCTGCAAATTCTTTGATTGCCTCAAAACTCTGCGGGCTGATCACATGTTCAATGCGGCAGGCATCTTCCACTGCCACCTCTCTTGGCACATCCAACGCTACCAAAAGCTTTGTCAGTAATGTATGACGCTCATAAATCATCTCCGCGATCTTCCGTCCCGACGGCTCCAGAGTGATATATCCCTCATGATCCATCGAAATATAACCGTTTTCACGAAGATTCTTCATCGCAACGCTGACGCTTGGTTTTGAATACCCCAGCTCATTGACTACATCGATCGAACGGATCATCGGCTTGCGATAGCTTAACATAAGAATCGTTTCCAGATAATCCTCTGCTGACTGCTGTATTTTCAAAGTGATTCCCTCCAAACTTCTAACACATAACCGGCCTGGCTTCGTGCCTTCCCGTCTCCCGCAGAATAGTCTTCCCAAACTGCCGACCAGTTACCATAATACTATATACTAGAATACCATATTTGGAAGAATATTTCAAACCATATCGAAATCAATCTATCGTTTCCAGAAACCGACGGAGTTACTGTTCACGCATACGTGCCCAGTAACGGAATTTGCCGTGGCTTCGCATTTAAATCCGTCAGCAAGCTGCACAGTGTTCCTGCAAAATTTCTTCCAACGCGGTTTTGCTGCTGGTGTGGCAGCGGACAACTTCTGTCCGGCTTCCCTTTGCACCATCAACCGCCGTCCGAATCATTTTATGGGAAACGGTGCTTGTAAAGAGTACAAGCAGATCCGGCGCTCCGATCTGTTTGCCGAAATCCGCCGTCATCTGTGTAAATACCTTTGCCTTACAGTTAAATGATTTGCAGATTTTCACGTACTGGCTGACCATGCGGTCATGACCACCTACAATTACAACACTCATATTTTATCCTCCGAAAGTTAGCTCTGTCTAACTGCTGATGAAGTTAGTATACACTAACTTGTCTTGTTTGTCCAGAGGAAAATTGAAATTCATAGAAAATTCATAGAAATAAACGTACCGTGCAAGACTATTTTTCACCAACCAGCCTTATCTTACACGGTACGCATTTTCCCATTATCCATTTTTATCCAATACTAATTTTTATCGTATTTTACGCTTTTAACACCTCCTCTGTTACTCCCGTTTTTCCTATTCCAGCTTTATACACCTCCAATCCTGATATCGCTATATCAAACATCCAATCCGTTTCGCACAGAAATCCCATTTTCTGATACACATCCCAACGGCTCATCGACGCATGTTCTTCTAATTGATAGTTTCTTCCCAGCTGCCGGTATGCATGAAGCCCCAGTCTATGATATGGCAGAAATTCCAATTCCTGACAATTTTTAAGTTCCTGGCATAACTGCGCCGTTTTCCGAATATTTTCCACATCATCATTGACTCCTTCTACCAGCGGCACACGGACATGAATCGAATGCGGCGCGCAGATCGCATCGGCTTTGCGGATATTTTCCAGAATACAGGCATTGTCCTGCCCCGTCCATTTTTTATGCTTTTCCGGATCCATCGTTTTCACATCCACATAAAACATCTGCAGATGCGGCACGATCCGTTTCACATTTTCAAACGAAGTAAACATATCTAACTCTGCCGCCGCATTGATGCAGGCGTCATCACAAGCCTCCAGCAGTGCTTCCGCAAAATCTGTCTGACAGAACAGATCACCTCCTGAAAGTGTCACTCCACCACCAGAATAGAAGAAAAACATCTCATCCTTCTGGATCTCGCGCATTACTTCTTTTACGGTCATCTCCTTGCCATAGATCTGCTGTGCCCGGTAATTGCAGGCATCCACACACTGAAAGCACTGTTTACAGCGGCTGTGATCCCTCACGATCTCTCCCGTTTTTTCGCTCCGGCGAAGTGCCTGTTCCGGACAGACCTGGATGCAGGCGCCGCATCCGGTGCAGCGCTCTTTCATATAGTAGACTTCCCGCTGCCCCGACTGCGACTCCGGTGTCGAACACCAGGCACAGCGCAGGGGACAGCCCTTAAAAAATACAACCGTCCGCATTCCCTTCCCATCGGAGAGGGATAACCGCTCAATCCGAAGAATATTTGCTTTTAATTCCATACGCTGTTCCTCCTGTCAAGTACACCTTGCCTGCTGCCAGCCACCGCGCATGATGCACATCCCCGGTAGCTGATTTGCCGCATTTTTTATGAAACACGGCAGATTTCACTCTTTTTCCTAGCAGATATTGGAATGTGAAGTTCTGGAAATGATATCGTCCTGTACTTCTTTTCCAAGCTCTGTAAAATATGCTGTATAACCAGCTACACGTACCAGCAGTCCGTTGTAATCCTCCGGGTGCTTCTGTGCTTCTTTTAAGGTCTCCGTATCGATGACATTGAACTGTGTGTGGAATACGCCCAGGGAGCAGAGACTCCGCAGGTAGTTCATCAGTTCTTTTGTCGAGTTCGGGCTGTCGCGGAATACCGTATCCATCTTTACATTCAGCAGGGTTCCCTGATTGAAACGGCCATGCGGAATGTGGGAAATGGATTTCAATACAGCGCCCATGCCCTCGGTATCGGTTCCCTGGTTCGGAGATACGCCGTCTGCTAACGGTTTCCAAGCCAGACGTCCGGACGGAAGTGCACCGACCTCCAGACCAAACGGAGTATTTCCAGATACCGGAAGAATACCTGGCGTCATCTTGCCGAATTTGCTGTGGAACGACTCGATATAGTCCGCGATAAAACAGAACATATCACCGGTCAGCTCGTTTACTTCGTCGTCATCATTGCCGTACTTCGGAGCTTCATCACACATCTTCTTGACATCCTCATAACCCACAAAGTTTGCATCCAGTGCATCCAGAAGACGCTGCATCGTTACTTTTTTCTCATCAAATACAAGTTTCTTTACTGCAATCAGGCTGTTGATCAGGTCTGCTACGCCGATCGCATCAATACCATTTCCAAGGTTATATTTCGCACCGCCCCATGCGTAATCTTTCGCATTCTCTACGCACTCATAGAAAGAAAGGGAAAGTGCCGGAACGACCCTCTGGAAGCCAATGTCATCGCATACATGGCTGGAAGCCACGGTTCCGCGAAGTTCATAGCGGATCTGCTCTTTGACTGCCTCTTCAAACTCTTCGTAGGTATTAAAGGCAGTCGGATCGCCGGTCGCCTCAGATGCCTGAATGCCATATTTACGGCTCTTGCCGTTTAACAGGGCAAATTCAACCGCAGAACCTAAGTTGAAGTCTGCATATGCGGTGTAGCATCTCTGTTTTCCTTCCAGGTTCGTCTCTACACAGCCGCATGGATTCCAGTTATATGCTTCTTTTAACGGGATTCCCTTGTTCAGGAGCATCTCGATACCAACTTCATCGTTGTGGAAGGCCGGGAAACCGGTTCCAAGCTTGATAACCTCTGCAATCTTCTTTAAGAAGCTGCTCGGATTCTTCGCCATATTGTAGCGGACAGACAGGGACGGCTGATATAACTGTACTTCTGCGGTTGCCTGCAAAATCAGGTACGACACGTCATTGACTGCGTCCATGCCGCGCTCATCCACACCGCCGCAGCATACGTTCTGGAACATTGGGTAACCGGCGGAAAACTGTGCGGTTACCTGATCCTGGAACAGGCACTGCTCAGAGAATTTAACCCATAAGCAGTCCAAAAGTTCCTGCGCCTCTTCCTCTGTCAAACGGCCAGCCTCGATATCTGCCTTATAAAATGGGTAAAGATACTGATCCATACGTCCCGGGTTGTAGCTTGCTGCATTCTGCTCCATGAAAATACAGGTCTGGTAAATATACATCGACTGAATCGCCTCGCGGAAGGTACGCGCCGGTTTTTCCGGAACCTGATCGCAGGTCTTGGCAATCTGTAACAGTTCTTTTCTGCGCTTCTCATCCGGCTCTGCCTCTGCCAGCTTTCTCGCCTCTGCCGCATAGCGGTGTCCCAATGCGGAGATACCGTCAGCTGCCAGCTCCATCGCTTTCAGGTATTCAATCTTCTCATAGTCACCCGGACGGGTAATATCAAGTGTATCAAGCACTTTATGGATATGCGCCTTGATTCCCTCCATGCCTTCTTTAATGACTCTGGAATAACCCGCAGTCGTCTCGCCCCAGCCACGAACCGATTTACGGTTGATGTAAAGAGCGCCGCAGTCACGTAAGGTTGCCGCAAAATCTGGGCATTGTACCAGCCACTGCTCATACGTGGAACGTCCCTTCCAGTACGGGCGGATGATCTCCTCAAATGCCTTCCGATCCTCTGGGCGCAGATAGAATGGGTCATATGGACGGGTACTGATGGTATCCAGTTCCTCATCCAGAACCGACCAGCAGGTATCGACACTTAAAATACCGCCGCGCTGCTTGCTTCCGGCATTGCCGACAATCAGCTCATCCCCCCAGATTTTTACAGTTTTCTCCAGGCACTGTTTCTTAAATGCATATGCTTTCCGGATGCATAGCGGCTGTCCCTCTGATTCCTGGAAGCCCTTTGTCAGGATAATTGCATTTTCCAGATCCATCTCTGGCTTGGTCTTTAATACTCTCTGTTTTAATCGGTCAATCCGATCCATATATGGTTTTCTTTCAATTGCTGCCATCTGATTTCCTCCTATTTTTTACTCACATTCCCATTCTGTGGGATTTATTTTTTTAGCACCTGCTATAAATCTCTTTTCGTTTAAAAGTATAGCAATTCTTATGTGGAAATGGTACAATATCAATAACTAAAAATACCAAAATCTTAACATATTGAATTTTTATAGAAAGAAGGGATCCTTTGAAATCTACTTCCCAGTTACAGGAAATCAACCACTATCAAGATCAAGATTTTCCGGTCAATGTCTACTATTCTGATATTCATTCCATGCAGCCGCCGGGACGCTGGCTGCGCGACTTCCACTGGCATGATGAGCTGCAGTTTACCCTCGTACTAAGCGGAACATTGACAATGCAGGTAGATAATCTTTCTCTGCCCGGACAGGCTGGAGATCTGATTTTCGTCAACACCTCCCTGATTCATGCCGTCACACAGATGTCGGAAGACGGCTCTTATGCGAGCCTCAATTTTCCTTACCGCCTTCTTGCCTTTTTTCCTGGAAGCCGCATGGATCAGGACTACGTCCTGCCCTATACCGCCGGCGGGAAATTCTCCGCTTTCTCTATTCACCCGGAATCCGAATGGCAAAAAGAGTTGATCGGACTGCACAAAAAAATAACCGATTTATTTCTTTCTAATCAGGTTAAAGGCAATGAATATTCTATCTGCATTAAGATTGCCTCGATGTGGAATCTGCTGATTTCCAATTTTCACAGCAGTGGGAATTCTACCTCTATTAACCTCCTGCGCCAGCAGCGCCTGCAATCCATTCTCCTGTTCATCTATGCACATTACGCAGATGATTTACAGCTCTCAGACCTGGCTGCATCAGCCAATATCAGCGTCGGAGAATGCTGCCGGATTTTTCAAAATATTCTTCACACAACTCCCTATGGATATTTAACTAATTACCGCATCCAGACCAGTGTTTCCCTCCTTCACCGCGATCTGCCCATCTCACAGATTGCCGGACTGGTCGGATACAACCAGGTCAGCAATTACATCGCCACATTCAAACGGATCATTGGCTGCACACCGGCACAGTACCGGAAACAGCACTTATCAAAACCAGATATCCCAAGCAGTTAATGGGAAACCGGTCGGCTTCTCTTCATCAGGGAAACCGACCGGCTGTTAAGGTGGTATAAAAATATAAAGGGGGGCTTTTTCAGGATGATGCAACGATTATTTTAATTTTCCAATTTCATCAAATCGTTTATAAGCATCGACAACCGCATTGATCACGCTGCTGCGGAATCCACGGTCTTCCAGTGTCTTCACACCGATCATCGCCGGACCAGCCGGAGAACACACATCATCTTTTAAATTCTCAAGATGCTTTTCGCTCTGTAAAAACAGCTGCACGGTTCCAAGGATTCCTTCCAGTGCATATCTTCTTGCCTGATAACGTAGAAGACCATTGTAAACGCCGCCGTCTGCCAGAGAATTAGCAAACATTGCGATAAACGCCGGGGATGTAGATGTTAATACCGTGCCTGCCACAAACTGGGAGGCCGGAAGGCTGTCAAATCCACCGGCTTCACGTAGAATATACCGGAATTCGTCCTCCTGTTCCTTCGTGTAGCTGTCGCCCTGTTCGATCAGGATAAAACCTTTTCCAATCAAGCAGGCTGTATTCGGGAGAATACGGATAACCGGAACATTCTTTCCTTCTAACTCTAATTCTTTCATATAGGTGGAAACCTCAACACCCGCTACAATCGAAACGATAATTTTTTCCTGCCCTTCTTCTGCACATGCCGCAAAGACCGGTTTCACCTCTTCCAGAACACTCTTTAAAAACTGCGGTTTTACACAGAACACAACATAATGAGCTGCCTTGATTGCTTCTCCATTGGTCTCAACAAAGTTGCATCCCAGCTCGTCCGCTAATTTCTGTCCTTTTTCTGTAACCACATCTGTAATCACAACTTCCGATGGATCAATTCCCTTGCAGGCTGCCGTTGCAAGAGCTGTACCCATAGTTCCACTTCCAATAAAAGCAATTTTTTTCATAGCTGGTCTCCTTTCAACTTAAAGTCCGAGTTAGTAATATACTTCAAATATATCTTATGTGGCTTATATTTCCCTTCGCCTTTCAGCGAAGGGAAGTTCCCGCTCTCAGCGGATAAATTTTTCTTTAAATGCCTGAACATGCGCTTTCTGAACCGATATCAATTTATCTACATCTCTCTCCTGAAGACAACGATAAATTTCCTCATGATGTCCAATATCCATATCATCAATCGAAGATAAATTAATCCGGTTTAAAAACAGAAGACGAATACTCAAATCCTGATAATTATTCATCTCCCGCTCAAGAAACGGATTCCTAGTCATAGAAGAAATAATTCTATGAAATGCTCGATCCAAAAGAACTCTTTCTTCCGCATCTGTCTCCTCTCTCAGGACTTCCAGGCTGTCTTTCAGCCGCTTTAAATCTTCTTCCGTCCGATTCATAGCAGCAAGCTCTGATTCAAGTGGAGACAGAGCAAATCTCATCTGATAAATCGATTCCACTTCATATAAGGAAATCTCATTTACCATAATACATTGTCTCGGGACAATTTTCACAAAGTTTTCCCATGCCAGTCGATTCAGTGCCTCACGGATGGGAGTTCGTCCCATCCCCAGCTCTTCCATCAATTCAGCCTCTACTAATGTCTGTCCGGGGCGAAGTCTGGCTGTAATAATCATCATCTTAATCTTCTCGTATGCCACATCACTAACTCGCATTGTTTCCCCCATCTTTCTTGTAGAACAAATCTGTGATTTGCATCCAACTTCTTTTAGTCTACAGGAACGCTTATTTTTATAATAGCGCAAATAAGGATCAAATTCAATTAGACTTTTGTATATACCCCGTTTCTGATATAGTTACTGTTCACACATACATGCCCAGTAACCTGATATACCCTATTTTTTCTTATAATTTTTCGACGCATCGCTTGTAATTTTCTTCCGCGTTGCCGCCCTTATGCCAGATATCCGCGATCGCTTCCGCGATTGGAAGCGGATCCGATTCATTGTACATAACATTTCGTCCCAGCAAGATTCCGCGGATATTGCTGCTGATTCCGATCTCTTTCGTGTACTCTTCTACAACCTCAATCGGCTCACTCTTTACCTCGTCTGGAACTACCAGCACCGGACAGGTGGTCGCCGCCGTCGGAACTGCATATTCATGATTCAGCGGAACTTCAATCCATTTGCCGGATGCACGGCAGCCAAGAGCGCCTACCACGCCGACTACCTTACACAGACTCTCTGAATCCGTCTTCATCGTAAACCCCGTTTCCGTTGTTTCTACATACAGCGCCTCGATAAAAATTGGAAGACCAGCTGACTCTGCTGCATTGACAGCTTCTGCACAGTACCGAACCGTATATTTGCTTCGCTCATCCATCGGATTCAGACGGATCATAAACTTTACACCGTCCATCCGAAGTTTCACTAAGCGATCGACTGTATAACAGGACGGCATATCGTCCATCTCCCATACTGTATTTTTCAGACCGCCCCGGTTCACAGTGCCAACCAGCATCTTCCCATCCAGAAACGCCTTTTCTCCACGTTCCCGCTGCAATTTATTGAGGATAAATAAATCTTCAATAATATCCGGTGTCGCCTCGATTCCATCAATCTGGTCACTCTGCAGCATCCGCACCAGGCGGGATAAATACTCCCGCCTATTACTTAAACCAATCGGATTTCCTTTGTACTCATTGATCATTCTGGCATTGTGATCCGCTGCCGCAAATACCAGCTTATCATGCGGAAATCCCGGTTTTTTTCGCGCCGCCGCTTCCTGCTCAACAACCTCCGGAGAAAAGGCTTTTATCTTGTTTAATTCTTCAAAAATCTTGTCATTCAAAAAACTTTGATAATCAAATCCCATATACACCTTTGCCTTTCTCTGTCACTGAACACATTTTATTTTCCAAAATTAACGATTGCGTCAATTTTATCTCTTCCGCCTACTTTATCGCCCCACTGATCATATACGCTCTGTGCTGCCTCGATAAATGGTTCGCGATCCGGCTCTGTGATTTCGATGCCCTCTCCCTTTAACAGTTCCAAGCACTCATCCTCAGATGCTGTATAAAGTTCTCTCTCTTTATCGATCATTTCTTTGGTGCACTCATCGATAATCTGTTTGTGCTCGTCCGAAAGAGAATCATAGAAATTCTTAGCAACTACGCAGATACCTAAGTCGTTGGTCCATCCAACCATTGCCCAGTGCGGCGCTGCCTCATAAAACTTCTTGGAATAATAGTTTGTATTGGCCGCTTCTGCACCGTCAATGATGTTCTGCTGCAGCGCTGTGTATAATTCGCCGTATGCCATCGGCAGCGGGCTTGCGCCGAATGCGGTAAAGGAATCCAGCTGTACCTGATTTTCCATGGTACGGATCTTGAGGTTCTTTAAATCTTCGATGCTGTTGATCGTCTTCTGCGTTGTCATGATATGTCTGGTTCCCAAATCCAGGAAGCCCATCAGATGGAAGCCTTTCTCCTCACAGTCACCGCTATAGGACATTCCAATCTCGTCAGAGTCCAGAACGGAATACATATGTTCCTTATCTCTCCAGAGGAACGGAAGGCAGAATATATTAACAGATGGAACAAAGCTGGAGAACGGAGCTACCGACGTCATCGCCATCTCTACAGTGCCAAGCTGCATACCCTCAATGACATCTCGCTCGTTGCCAAGCTGGTTATCCGGATATACTTCTACTTTAATTTCGCCATTGGAGCGCTCTTCCACAATCTCTTTAAAATACTCCGCTGCTTTTACCGGAGGTTCGGTTGCTGCCTGTGATAAGGAAACCTTTACGGTCACCGCACCACCGGATGAACCGCCTGTATTAGCCGCTGCCTTTGCGGACTCTCCTGTGGAAGCGCTGCCGCCTCCTCCACATCCTGCCAGAGAACCAGCTGCCACCAGCATCGCCATCGTCATGCTTACAAACCGTTTCACATTTTTCTTCATAACAATAAATCCTCCTTTCATTTCATCTTTTTATCCCATTAACTGCGGCAGCCATAAATAGGTCTGCGGGAGATATGTAACAATAATCAGTACAACTAACATTGCAAGAATCGTAGGAATTACAAACGGGAATACCTCTCTTACACTCTTGCCGGTCAATCCACAGGCAACGAATAAAGTTGCTCCATAAGGCGGTGTTACGTATCCAATCGCCAGGTTGATGCAGACAATAACACCAAAGTGAATCGGGTCGATTCCATAAGCGGTTGCTACCGGGAATAAGATCGGCATTAAAACGATAATTGCAGAGAAACTTTCCATAAACATTCCAACTAAGAACAGCGCAATATTTAAGAAAATAAGGAATGCAGTCTTACTTGTGATGAATGTATTCATAACCTGGATTAAGAGCTGCGGCAGCTGTTTTGCTGTGATAAACCATGCAAAGATATAAGCGCAGCCTGTGATAATCATAATGCCAGCCGCTGTCTGCGCGGACTTAACAAAAATACCAGGTAAATCTTTCAATGTAATTTCTTTGTAAATAAACATACCTACCAGGAAGCCATAGACAACCGCCACAGCCGCTGCTTCAGTTGCAGAAAAGATACCGCTGATGATACCACCGATAATGATAATCGGAAGTCCTAAACCAGGAAGTGCAGAAAACATCGTTCTCCGTACTTCTTTCGGATCAAACTTGGTTGTCTGGATATATGCATCTCCGCCCCTGGAAGCGTGAATATAGGAATAGACCATCAGTGCCACACCAATCATAACTCCAGGAATAGCACCTCCGAGGAATAACTGACCAACAGATGCACCTGTGGAATATCCAATCAGAACCATTAAGATACTTGGCGGAATAATCGGTCCGATACTTCCTGCTGCTGAGAGCAGAACCGTTACGAAACTCATGTTATAGCCTTTTTCTTTAAATGCAGGCGTCATGATCGAACCGATTGCTGCTGTTCCAGCCGTTGCTGAACCGGAAATTGCCGCGAAAATCATGGATGCCAGTACGGCTACCATCGCCAGACTTCCTTTTACAAAGCCGATCGACGCACTTGCAAAATCTACAATCCGTTTGGACATACCGCCCTGATCCATCAGATTTCCTGCCAGCATGAACATCGGAATCGCCATGATCGGCCAGCTGTCAAGACCCGCAAACATTCTCTGCGGTACCAGAACCAATGGGAAATTTCCCTCAAGCATAATCGAAAGTGTCGTTCCCATTCCGAGTGCAACAAAAATAGGGGCTCCGATTAGAAACAGACACAAAATACAGATAAATAAAAATCCTAACATATCGCAGCCTCCTTTACTAATCTATAAATTCTCTCGGTTCTTCCGGTGCATTCTTGTTTTTTAAGCGTTCGATAAAGGTAAGGAGCTGTTCCATAATCATCAAAACTCCACCGGTTGGGAATGCCGCGTAAATCAAAGCCATCGGAATCTGCATCGCCGGAGACGTCTGAGCCGTCGTAGACTGTACTACTTTGAACCCGAAATATGTCATAATACATAAGAAAACAATCGTTAAAAGATCTACAATCGCGGTCAAAATGCGTTTCGGCTTTTGCGGAAGTGCAGATGTCAGAACATCTACCTGAAGGTGAGAACGATTTCTCATCGCAATCGCCGATGCCATCAATACCAGCCATATCATCAGATATCTCGCTAATTCTTCGGTCCATCTAAGAGGACTCTGTATTACAAAACGAAAAAAAACCTGAATAATAACTGTAATTGTCATCGCAAGGAAAAGAACAACTACTACCGCATCATTTACATTTCGAATTATCTGGAGAAGTGGGTTCCCCTTTTCTTTCATAATGTATCCCCCTTTCCTGGATAGTTTTTACAAAGGCGGCAGCCGGTGAAACTGCCGCCGTTTTTTTATTAGATCTTTCTCTCTAAGCCGCGTTTCTCATAGTAAGAATCCGGGATATCTTTCGGATCTTTGTACATAACCATCACGCACTTACCGTCACTGCCGATAGTCGGCACATCCATAATGAATAATGGCCATCCAAACCATTTGTACCAACCAAACTCCCACATGGTTGTACAGTTCAGGCAGTAGCACTGGAATCCTTCCTTATTATAAGCTCTTGGATCCGGTTTATCTAAAGTCTGTACCTTGTCTGGACATTCGGTTACCAGCCAGCCGCCGCTGTTACAACGCGGAAGTGTAAAGGTAATCTTCTCCTCATCCTCTTCCCAAATCTGATCGCCGTTATCATGAAGAGCAGACCATAATACTGCACGGTTCTCCAGGAAATCTTCCATTGGGAAATCTTTATATGTAGCCTGACCCGCTTTATATTTCTCCATCCAGTCCTGCAGACATGGCGGATAGCACCATAATGCATAGTCTTCCATACATTCAAAGATCGCCTCATCCGGTGCCCATTTCTTGAAATTGCGTAATGTCTGATTTACCCAGCGGACTGCGAAATGGTGAAATCCTGTCTTTTTCTCTACATTTAATTTGTGCAGCTCCAGCGCTTTTTCCATATCACCGGCTTTGATCGCTGCCTCTAATTTATCAATATTGCGAACCGCATAATCATTGCGAACCTTTTCCAACGTCTCTGTATACATCTTCTTTTCCATAATCTATACCTCCTTATTACCAAGCTGTCTTCTTTCCGTATTTTTCATCTTCCTGGATCGGGAAATGCACTTCTTTACCAAGGTCGCTCGACTGATAAATCGCACGGATAAATTCAAGTGTTCTTCTTCCCTCTACGCCGTCTACCATCGGCTCACGATCTTCTTTGATCGCATGGATGAAATCAGTAAGCTGTCTTCTGTGGTTTTCGGTTGCCACATAGCCAGCACCCGTTGCTGTATCACCAGAGTCAACTTTTACCTTGGTCAGGTAATCATCCTCGTTCATGCCTTCTACTTTCCATTCTACGATCTCTTCTTCCACAATCTTGATCGTACCTTTTTCACCGTGGATTTCGATGTGACGCGGATAACCCGGACGGACTGCACTACTACTTACCAGGCTTCCCAACGCCCCATTCTTAAATTTGAATATTGCGTTGGCTACGTCATCTACTTCAATATCCGGATGCAGGGTTGTCATATAATTACCAGTCAGTCTCTCTACATCGCCGACTAAATAAAGCATTAAGTCAATAAAATGAACGGTCTGGCTAATCAGGGAACCGCCGCCCTCACCTTTCCATGTACCTCTCCATGCACCGGAAGCATAGTATTCATCGCTTCGGAAGCATTTTCCAGAACAATCAACCGAAAGAAGTTTACCAAGCTTGCCTTCATCCAGCGCTTTCTTGATCAGCTGAGCCTGATCCATGAAACGGTACATAAAGATAACACCAAATTTAACGCCCGCTTCTTTACATGCTGCAATCATCCTGTCAGCTGCATTACAATCGACAGAAATTGGTTTCTCACACATTACGTGTTTGCCAGCCTTCGCGCAGTCCACAACCATCTGCTCATGCAGGAATGGAGGTGTTACTACACAGACAGCATCGATATCATCTCGTTTCAGCATCTCTTTATAATCCGTGTAATAAGACGGAATATTGTACTCTTTGCTGAATTCCTTTGCCACATCCTCTTTCACGTCACAGAATGCAACAACCTCTGCTTCCGGGATATCCCGAAGTGCTCCTGCATTTAACGGACCTGCCATACCGCCGCCGATAATACCAAATCTGATTTTGTCGCCCATACTCTTTTTCCTTCCTTTCTTTTTTAATCTTTTATTAGTACATGCACTTTGTTATTTCTTTAATATATCTTAGATATCTTACTGATATATTAGCACTTTATTTTTTTATTTTCAAGTCGTTTTCTGATTTTATTTGACGAACTTTAAATCGTATTGATCTTTTATCATGTTTTATTTCATTGTATTGTACATTTCCATTCCATTTTCCCCCATATTTCCCTTATTGCATAAACAATCGGTCAATTTTATTCTCATTCAAATATTCTTCCGCCATTGATTCCACATAAATCTTGAACAGATTTCATAGAACAATTCTTTTCTACAAAACAAAAAAGAGCCATTTAATGTCTCTGCATCAAATGACTCTTCTCATTTTCAATTCTTTACTGCCCAATCTCCGCCGCCGGACCCACTGCCGGTTCCTGCGCCGGACCGTGTCCTGGTCCGATGTCGCTGCTCGGTCCTGCCGGCACGATCGTCGTGCTAGATTCTGCCGGATCTTCAACTGTCTCGGCAGCTGTTTCCGGCACCACCGCCGGGGCTGAATACCGTTTTCCTGCCGTACCCGTCTTGTAGATCCGCTGCATCCGCTCTTTGATGGATTCGCTCTTGATCTGCTCGATCTTGGCGCTGGCGTCTTCTTTTAACTCCTTGCTGCTGCGCCCGGAATCGCCGCTCTTTGCAGACTCCAGAAGCTTCGCCACCTCATCCGAGAGCAAATGATCCCTTCTGAAATTCGCCGCGGTATATCCGCTGGTTGTGATTTCAAATGCATCCGGATGACCTGCCAGATAGGTTCCTTCTCCGCGTCCATTGTCCGTCTCCGGGGTATCAAAGGACGCCGCCGGAAGCCCCTCTACCATCTTTTCCATCGCATTTTTCCAGATCTTCGCCGGATACGTGCCGCCGTACAGGCTGGAAAGTGTCTTCTGCTGGTCGTAGCCAACCCAGACCGTCATCGTATAATATGGCGTCATGCCGCAGAACCAGCCGTCACGGCTGCCGTTGGTCGTACCGGTCTTTCCGGCCGCCTCTATATTGCCGCTCCAACCCATCGACGCCGCCGTACCTTTTGTGACAACTCCCTTTAAAATATCGGTCATCAGCACGGCGCTGCTCTCCTGGTAAACCTGAACCGATTCATAATCTTCAAAAATATCTTCGCCCTGGTTATTGATCATCTTGATAATACAGGTCGGTTCGCGGTACTGTCCTTGGTCTGACAGCGCCGCATAAGCGCCCGCCATCTCCTCGGTCGTCATACCGGTGGTAAAGCCGCCCAGGGAGGTCGCCGGATAATAGTCCGCCGCCTGCACGCTCGCGAAGCGCATCTGGGTTAAATATGCCATGCCGACATCCGGTGTGATATCATCATAGATATACCATGCCACACCATTTTTACTTCGCTCGACCGCATTTCGAAGCTCCAGCCTCTCGCCGGAAAGGGACTTCACATCCACGCCCTTCTGCTTCGCCGCGTCAATATCGATATTCGGAATCCTTGTTTCCGATGTGTAACCATTTTCCAGTGCCGGTGTATACACGATCAACGGTTTGATAGAACTTCCCGGCTGTCTCGGGCTCTGGAACGCACGGTTTAATGTGTAGGTATCCGTCTCCTGACTACGTCCACCCACAATCGCCACGACGCGGTTCGTCTTGTTGTCAATAACGGTGGACGCGCCTTGCAGCTTGTAAACGCCGTTTTCGGATGTATTGCCATCAAAGGACAAAACTCCATCTAATGCATCCTGCAGGATCGTCTGCTTGTCCGGATCCAACGAGGTATAAAGGTTATAGCCGCCCGTGTAGAGCGCATCGCGCTCCTGGTTGTACACCTCGTTGTAATTGGCATTGTACTCTTTGTAAGCCTCGTCGCTGCGGAATCCATACTGGAATTCAAAGCCGTCACGGCGCATCAGATAGCGAATCGCACAGTCGATCGCATACGTCGTCTCATAGTTGTGCAGCGGCACTCTCTGGCGGTTGACCGTGATCTCCTCCGCCTTTGCCTCTTTGCACGCTTTCTCCGTAATAAATCCCATACTCAGCATGTCTTCCAGAATCTTATCGCGGCGTGTCAGCGCATTTTCCGGATGACGGTACGGGTTGTAATACGTCGGCGAGTTCGGAATCGCACACAAATATGCCGTCTGGCTCAAGGACAGTTCATCCGCATCCTTGCCAAAATAACCTCTTGCAGCCGCCTGAAGCCCGTAGTATGTGTTCGCGAAGCTGATATCATTGATATAGAACTCCATAATCTGCTCTTTGGTGTATTTCTTCGTCAGATCTAAGGAAATCAGCATCTCCTTGATCTTCCGCTCCATCGACACCTCGCGGGTCAGAAAACGGTTTCTCGCTAACTGCTGGGTGATCGTACTCGCGCCGTGCTTTTCTGCTCCCTCAGTCAAAAAGTAATTGACTGCGACACGGAAAATACCTTTTATATCAATGCCTGGATTTTCCCAGAACGTCCGATCCTCGATCGCCACAAATGCGTTGACTGCATTCTGCGGTATCCGGTCATACGTCAAATAACTGGAATCCTCGTCTCCCGTCAGCTTCGCCAGCACATTACCGTTGGAATCATAAATATAACTTGCCTCCTGCAAACGGAACGTATCCAGCGTACTGTTTTCCACCACTCCCTCTATCTGGCTTTTATAGTCCTCATAGAGCGGAATCAGCTTATATGCGCCAAATCCGGCACCGCCAATCACCAGCAGTACCAGACACACCAGAAGCGTCTTGAACATGGTTCCAAAGATCCTTGCCATCGCATGGAACACGATCTGCCCACCGCTCCGGCTGTTATTTTTGCCCGCTTTCTTTTGCTTGCCGACATCAATTTTCCCGCTTTTCTTTGCGGTGCCCCGCCTGCCCGAAGATCGTGCGGATGAAGCTGCCGGCTTCTTTCGAACGCCGGAGGCGTCCTCTCTCGTCTGTTTCTCCCTCATCTCTTCCCTCATCTTCCTATGTATCTATGGTTGCTTCCATTCTATTTTCATGCGGCACCTTAGACTTCAAAAATGCCTGTCTGCGGACAGCAACTTTTTATACTTTTCTGACAAAATCAGCTTGGACTCCCTTTTATTATAAGTTTTTTTGTCCAAAAGAACAAGCCTGTTTTCGAAATCTGCTCAATCTCCTGCCGCGTGTTACTGTTCGCGCATACGTGCCCAGTAACGGAATTTGCCGCGGCTTCGCATTTAAATACGGCAAATTCCTGCTGCCACCACGTTTTCTTACGGCACTTTTGGTTCCAAAAGTGCCTCCCCGTAAACAGTAACGGGATTTTGCCAATGCATTCAGCTTCAAAAACACTTGTCTGTAAACTGCATTTTCGCTGTATCAACGCCGTTTCCGAAGAAGAAATGCTAGAAGTTCATGCACTAACAACGGCGTGGCGGATAACAGGAGAAGCGCCAGCCACTCTGCCGGGTGCAGCCGCACCGTGTGAAGGAGTTTCATCAAAAAAGGAATCTCCGTCACCGCAACCTGCATCAGAATCCCCACAAAGAACGCCGCAAGCATCAGCGGATTTTTCCCAAGACTGCGCGAAAATGCCGAGCCCGTGAGCGAGCGCATGCCGACCGCATGAAAGAGCTCCGACAGCCCCAGAACGGTAAATGCATACGTCTGTGCCCGCAAAAGCTCCTGTCTGCTGAAAAATGCCCCCAGCGTGACTGCTGCAATCAGAGACCCGTAAAATACCATGCAGAACCACCCGCCTCCGGCAAACAGCGACTCGCCCGTCCGGCGCGGCGGCTGACGCATCAAGTTCTCCCTGTCGTTTCCATCCATGCCGAGTGCCAGCGCCGGAAGCGAGTCCGTAATCAGATTGATCCAAAGGATGTGCCCGGCTCCCAGCGGCGCCGGTATTCCGATAGCAACGGCGGCAAACATGGTTAAAATCTCCCCCAGATTGGAGGAAAGCAGAAACAGTATAGATTTTCGTATATTTTCATAGATGCCGCGCCCTTCCTCAATTGCCCTCTCGATCGTCGCAAAATTATCATCCGTCAAAATCATATCCGCCGCCTGCCGCGCCACATCGGTGCCGCCTTTTCCCATCGCGATCCCGATATCGGCTGATTTAAGCGCCGGCGCATCATTTACGCCGTCCCCGGTCATCGCCGTCACGCACCCGGCGCGTTTTAAAGCCCGCACAATCCGGACTTTATGTTCCGGCGACACCCGTGCAAAGACTGATACAGAACCGATTCGTTCCTCCAGAGCTCCCTCATCCAGCGTTTCCAGCTGCGCCCCCGTCATGCATTCTTCCCGCCGTTTGGCAATCCCCAGCTGCCTGGCGATCGCAAGCGCCGTGTCTGCATGATCTCCAGTGATCATGACCGTCCGCACAGATGCCTTGCGAAATGCCTCAACTGCCCCGGCTGCTGCCTCCCTCGGCGGATCCATCATGCCTGCCAGACCCAGAAATACCAGGTTCTGCTCCAGCTGTCCCACCTGTTTCTCCCACTTTCCATCCGGCATTTTTCCTGTTTGAAGCTCCCTATACGCCCCCGCGAGTACTCGCAGGGCACGCGCGGACATACGCGTGATCTCCGCCTCAATCTCTGTCCGCCTCTCCCTGGTCAGCGGCACAATTTTGTCCTCTTCCATCTCATAACGACACCTTTTAAGAATCACATCCGGCGCCCCTTTTACACAAGAAATCCAGTTTTCTCCCTGCTCATGCACCGTCGTCATTCTCTTCCGATCCGAATCAAAGGGAATCTCCCCTTTCCGCGGATATCTCCGACGCAGATGCTCCGGAGAAACACCACAATTTTCACAAAATCCGTACAGCGCCCGCTCGGTGGCATCCCCCACCGTCTCCCCGGCATCGCTGCACAGCGCAAATACCTCCAGAAGCCGTTTTCCCACTTCTCTTTCCTTAGAGCGCGCCAATTCCTGTTCCGTATACTCCTGTCGGTTTACATAACATGTCGTCACCGTCATCTCATTTTTCGTCAGCGTCCCCGTTTTATCTGAGCAGACCACGCTGACTGCCCCCAGTGTTTCCACGGACGGAAGACGGCGCACAATCGTGCCAGCCCGCGCCATTTTCGTCACTCCCAGCGCCAGCACAATCGTCACCGTCGTCGGAAGCCCCTCCGGCACGGCAGCTACCGCCAGGGAAATCGCGGTGAGCAGCATTTCCATCACGTCGCGCTTCTGCCAGACGGCGAGGGCAAATAATAAAACGCACAGCCCGATCGTAAGAATACTCAATAGTTTCCCCAGATCCGACAGCCTTTTTTGCAGCGGTGTCTCCTCCTCCGGCGCCTCGCGGATCAGAGAGGCAATCCGCCCTACCTCCGTATTCATGCCGGTGGCGATGACAATTCCCTTTCCCCGCCCTGCCGTCACGTAAGAAGTCATAAATGTCTCATTTTTACGCTCTGCCACCGGAAGCGCACCGGCGGCTAAAAAATGGCTGTTTTTCTCAACCGCCCGCGATTCGCCGGTCAGCGCTGATTCTTCAGCCCGCATTTCAGCTGTCTCGGTAAGACGCAGGTCGGCTGGAACCTGCCGCCCGGCATCGAGCACGACCAGATCCCCCGGCACCAGCTCCCGCGCGGCAATCTCCCGCTCTTTTCCTTCCCGGATCACAACCGCCTCCAGCTGCGTCATCCGTTTTAAGGATTCGAGCGCTTTCTCCGCCTTCCCCTCCTGAATCACGCCCACCGTGGCATTTAATACTACAACCGCCAGAATTACCCCCGCATCGCCGTACTCGCCCAAAAGCAGGGAGATCCCGGCTGCCGCAAACAACACAAAAATCAGGGAGTCGCAAAGCTGTGCCCCGATGCGCACTATCAGACTCCGCGGTGGTGCTTCCCGCAGCTCATTTTCCCCATAATGGCGCTGTCGCACCTCCACTTCCGCTGCCGATAAGCCTGTCCGCAAATCGACCGAAAACTCCCTGCACACCTCTTCCACCGTCCGGTTCTCATACATGCGCATTTCCCCCTTTTTCTGTCCCTGTTCTGTACTTTTCACAGACTGCATTTATTCATATGCGGAAAATAGGGGGGATTAGAACTGAATGGTTGGAATAAAGAAATGGAAAGCATAGTCCTGTTTGATGCTCAAATGGCATCGGAACTCTTATTGTTTCGATGCCATTCTATAAATTCTATGATTTAATTTTATCGTTCTGTTTCGGTCACATACCTTACACCTGTGGTTCCGGCTCCTGCGTCTGCGCGGCCGGTTTGCGCTCCATCGGCATATAACCTTCTTTCTTCCGCTGTATCGGCTGTACAGGCACCGTTGCTGCCGTATCCCGGAACGCCGGGAGGCTGCCTGTCTCCATGTAAGCGCGGAACGGAAGTTCGCCCTGCGCCGGATCTCTCACGACCTCATTTTTCTCCACTTCTGGCCGTTCTCCTCTGCGCAGTGAACGGCGCTCAAACCGCTCCCGTCTTCCATAAGCCGGGCGGTCTTCCCGTTTCTCATTTTCCGGCACCGCGCGGTTTCCGCTACGTCTGTCCGCTGCTCTCTCGGTTCCTGAAACACGCGCTGCCTTCTCTCTCTCTGAGCAAGCTTTCTCTCTGCCCTGCGTGCGCTCGGTATTCCCCTCTGCAGCACGATCCGCTGTACGGTTCCGATAGCTTCTCTCCGATCGTTCCGGTCTGTCGCTGCCAGACGGACGTTCTTGTGCGCTGCGCTCCTGTTCCGGCTTTTCGGCTTTTTCCGGTGTTTCCAGACGTGTTCCCCTATTCGGACCACTTACGCCTCTTGGCGCCTGTGTCCGCTCCGAAAGAGGTCGAACCTGCATCTTATTTTTCTTTTCCTTCTCCCGGAAGCTTTTAAGTACGATCGCCGCCGAATACTGGTACGCATAGATACAGCTTTTCATCAGTTCCTGCTCTTCCTCCGTCTTGCAGGAACTCAAGAGCATCTCTTCCTCTTCTTTTTCCAGATATGCCTCTCCGTTCGTATCGCGTTCCTTTACCGGCTTGTAGATCCGGTATTTCTTGTAATACGGCGGACATGGAAACTGCTTATTCTTAACCGGTTCCGGTACAATCCGCAGTTTGTAGGTATCGGACATGCGCGCCAGAACATTATGTATTTTCTCACAATTCTCTCTCGTATTTGTCTCCCGCGCCGGGATACAAAGTAAATAATCCATCTATTTTCCCTCACATCTATCAAACGATCCTTTTCAAAATCGTTTTCTTCTCAAATTTTCTACATTTACGCCAATCTTTATTGTATCATGTCAGAGAAAAACGGGCAAGTGAAAAAGAATGTGCCTCACGACAATTTCCTGTTACACAAAAAAAGGCTGCCACACGAATGCCACACGAACGTTTTCCGTCCGGGGCCTTCTGTTTGTGACAGCCTGTCTTCCTTTATCTAACGCAGCCATATTTACCTGCGTGTTACTGTTCACGCATACGTGTCCAGTAACACCTGCGTTCCTCAGTCTCTTACACCATCCAGTCTTTCAGCACGCCGTGATCGCGCAGCAGCTTTCCAATCACCGTCTTGTCAATCTTCCGGAGAATCGGCTTTTTGAGTGCTTCAAGCGGCATCGGCAGCTTCATTTCCAGCGGCGATCTGCCGTCCATCAGCTTGACCGTGCTGTCCAGAAGCTCGCGGATATCGTAGACACTTCCCCATACCTCCGGTACGCCGCGGTCTACGCCGCACAAGCCATACACCGCTTCCATCGCGGTGCGGACGGAATACTCGGTCGTGAAAATAGTATCACGCGGGGTCTCCGCAAACTGCCCCAGAAATGCCGCATTGACACATCCATCCGGGATAACGTCCGGGCGGTCTCCGGCTCGCCGCGGCATAAAGAATGCTGTAATATACGGCATCATCGTCGGCGTACAGTTCGCATGGTTCTCAGCCAGTTCCTCGATCTGATCCTCCGGGATTCCGAGATGGTACAGCCATTCTTCGGTGATCTCCTTGCCCGTGCAGGCGCGCATCGGCTTCTTCACATAATCGCCCGGTACATCCGTAAATAAACTGTATACCCAGACGCAGATCTCGTCCTTATTCTGCGCTTTGAACTGTCCCTGACGGTTGATCGTCCAGCTGAGCAGCCAGCTTGAATCACGGCAGCTCACGATACCGCCTGTTACGACGCGTCCACTTCTCGGATCCCTGCGGCAAATCTTGCGGATCTGGGAAATGATTGTCTCATCCGAAGTCGTGACCGTCGCAGACTCCCAGTTTGTCTTCTGGATATCCGAGCAGAATTTCTCCGGATGTCCAAATGCCGGATCCTGCGCAGCAATCTGACGCCACAGACTCCAGCAGCCGCTGGTACGCACTTCCGCACCTTCTACCGGTGCCTGATTCTGGTCGCCGTAGATCGTTCCCTCAGTACAGCTTCCGTTCGTAATAAAGACAAAATCATCCTCGGTCAACGTGATTTCCTTCTTCTCGTCGCCCTTCACACACTCGATCGCCTTCGCAACCTTTTTCTCACCCCGGATGTCAAACCGCACATTCGTAACCTCGGTGCCAAACTGGATCTGGACGCCTGCCGCCTCCAGATATTTCTGCATCGGCAGAATCAGCGACTCATACTGGTTGTAACGCGTAAATTTGAGTGCCGAGAAATCCGGAAGTCCGCCGATGTGGTGGATAAAACGCTGGAAATATCGTTTCATTTCCAATGCACTGTGCCAATTTTCAAACGCAAACATAGTTCTCCAGTACAGCCAGAAATCCGAATCAAACACCTCATTATCAAACACATCCTCAATGGATTTGTCATACAGATCCTCATCTTTCGTGAAGAACAGCTTCATGATCTCCATGCTGCCTTTCTGGCTCAAGCGGAATTTGCCGTCCGTGTGTGCGTCCTCGCCTCGGTTGACCGTCGCACGACAGAGCGAGTAGTTCGGATCGTGTTTATTCAGCCAGTAATATTCATCGAGAACTGATGCCCCCGGCACCTCCAGGGACGGGATGCTGCGGAACAGATCCCACAGGCACTCAAAATGATCCTCCATCTCGCGGCCGCCGCGCATCACATATCCACGGGTCGGATCCTGAATACCGTCACATGCACCACCAGCTACCTCCATCGCCTCCAGAATATGGATATTTTCTCCCGGCATCTGTGCGTCTCTCACAAGAAAACACGCCGCCGCCAGAGAAGCCAAGCCACTTCCGACGATATAAGCCGATTTGCCCTCGATTCCCGCCGGTTTCTCCGGGCGCGCAAACGCCTCATAATTTCCCTTCGAATAATAAATTCCCTTGCTGTTTTTCTCCTGGCTGCCGCGTTCCGTATTCCGGTAATCCGAAGCCGACTTAACCACTTTTCCTGCCTTTTTCCGCTTCGACGCCGCTGCCGCCAGCCCCGCTCCAACTGCCAGTGCCGATACCGCACCCGCTTTCCATGCTTTCTTATTCATGTCCTGATCGCCCCTGCCTTTCTTCAACTTTCAAACCACTTCTTTTTTACATTACCCCGATATCTAGTTTTTAATACTATCTAATAGTAGTTTGATAGTAAAACTTTTTTGGAGAAAAGTCAAGGGCATCATCTTCTG
>NZ_CAKVZK010000037.1:0-28293 GCF_934835585.1 Clostridium sp. AF02-29
GATTTATTATATCTTATTAGCCACTACTGTTACAACGTTAGTATAGCACTTCAACGGAAGCATGGTGGAAACCAGAGTTCCGATACCAGCCTCTTTATCATATTTCTTCATGAATACGATAATCATTGCGAAATAGGACATCATCGGAGTGATAACGTTTGTACAGGAGTCTCCGATACGGTAAGCAACCTGAGCGAACTCCGGTGTGTAACCTAACAGCATAAACATCGGTACGAATACCGGCGCGATCAGAGCCCATTTTGCAGATGCAGAACCCATGAACAGGTTGATGAAGGCTGCAAAAAGAACGAATAAGATCATGGTCGGGATAGTTCCGATACCGGAGTTTCTGAAGAACTCAGCTCCCTTTAATGCAAGGATCGTTCCTAATTTGGTATAACCAAAGAAGTTAATAAACTGTGCTGCCACAAAGGTCAGAGCGATGTAGGAGCTCATGGTTCCCATGGCACGTCCCATAGCGTTGCAGACATCCTTCTCTCCGTGGTATACACCAGTCATATGACCATATACAACAGACGGTACGAAGAAAAGTACAGTGATAATCGGGATGATGCCCTCCATAAACGGAGAGTTTCCTAACAGTGTTCCATCCTCAGCTCTCATAACAGAGTTAGCCGGGAGACAGAAAGCTACCAGAACCAGAATCATAACCAGTAAGGTTAAACCAGCTACTTTCAGAGCCTTTCTTTCCTGGTCATTTAATTTATACTCAGAGCTTGTTTCATTCTCTTCCCCATTGCCGTGATACTCACCAAAACGCGGTGCAACGACTTTCTCAGTGATGATAGTACCTAAGATTGTGATCAGGAAGGTAGATACCATCATGAAATACCAGTTTCCGGTCGGCTCAACTACATAAGTCGGGTCTACCATCTTTACAGCCTCGTTGGTAATACCGCAAAGAAGCGGATCCAGAGTACCGATTAATAAGTTTGCAGAGAAACCACCGGATACACCTGCAAATGCTGCAGCCATACCAACTACCGGATGACGATTGTATGCCATGAACATCAGTGCTGCGATCGGAATCAGAACGATGTATCCAACTGCATCGGCCAGGTTGGACATAACGCCTAAGAATACGATCATCGGAGTAATTAACTTAGCCGGAGTAACCTCTACAGCAGACTTTAATGCGCCTCCGATTAAACCACTGTCCTCCAGAAGTCCGATACCAAACATAGCTACCAGGACAACTCCCAAAGGAGCGAATCCTGTAAAGTTAGTGATTGCATGTGTCAGCATATACACAAGCC
Organism: Clostridium sp. AF02-29; assembly: GCF_934835585.1. Classification (NCBI taxonomy): domain Bacteria; kingdom Bacillati; phylum Bacillota; class Clostridia; order Eubacteriales; family Clostridiaceae; genus Clostridium; species Clostridium sp. AF02-29. Next base: position 1,278 of record NZ_CAKVZK010000037.1, read on the forward strand.
CCTCACCATTCAAAAGGCTGACAGCCTGAACCGTCTGTGTCTCTACGACTCCCTTAGAACGGTTAACCAGTTCACCTGTTGCCGAAACTCCAGCCATCTCACAGACAGCAGAAAGAACGATAACAAAGAGAACTAAAATTGCAAAAATAGAAATCGGATGCGGAAGTTTATTTCCGACTTTCTCAATTCCGTTCAGCCAGCGGTTTAATAACGAAGGCTTATCTTTTGCTTGTTCGTTTGCTTTTCCCATTTTTTCCTCCATTTCAAACTTATACGTATAAGTTAATTTTGTATTGTTAGAATATCACAAAAGGATCGGCATTTCAATTATTTTTTTAGCAATATTAAATTATTGTGTATTTTAGTGAATTTCTATAGACATTTTTAGAGAAATTTAATAAACTGTAAAAGTGTTATAAGGAGTCTACAAAGTTATGAAAAAAAATGTTACTGCAAAAGACATCGCAAAACTCTGCGGAGTCTCTCAGGCGACTGTATCTTATGTGATCAATAATCGCCAGAATCAGAAGATCAGTGAGGAAACCAGACGCAAGGTTTTAGATGCCGTTGAAGCACTTCACTACTATCCCAATGCTTCCGCCAAAAGCATGCGGACCAAAAACTGTACATCCATCGGAATTGTATGTGCAAAGGATTACAGCCGCCAGGCTTTCTTAAATGCTTTTACCGGAATCAGCCAGTACCTGTCCCAGATCGACTATACCATCACGATTTTCAATGAAATGGATGATATAGATTCTTCTCCGGATTATGTCAAAAGCTATTATTCCAACGTGATCGATGGACTCATTTTTATTTCCAACGATGATCACGCTGCTTTTACAAAACCGGCCGATGAAAATCATATTCCTTATGTGGTTATCTGTATGGACGGGGTTTTCTCAAAAAAAACACCGTTCCCCCATGCATTTGAATATGCCCTGCAGGAATGTGCCTCCTTCTGTCTGGAAAAGGGAATCCGCGAAGTGCGGTATTTTTCCATCAGCAATGACGGTCTTTTAGTTAATAATAAATATCCGCTTTTTGAATCCCTGCTTCGCCGGACGGCACCGAACTGCCATCTGGAACACGTGATCTGCCCTATCAAGGATCGTGATCTGATTCATTTGCAGCAATTTTTAGCTAAATACATGGAAAACCGCAGTTTTGATCTTGCCATTTCTCAAAACTACGACATTGGACTGCTGCTGCAGCGTGAAATTTTAAAAACAGGCTTTTCCATCCCTCAGAGAATTCGCCATATCTTCCTGAACGAGGTGAATTTCTATGAAATGGACTATCCTTCTATCAGCGGCATTGATATTCCCTACGATCAAATGGGCGAGTATGCTGCCAAACTTCTTCTTGCTATGATCGAAAACCGTGAATCTGAATTTACCTACCAGGAATTCAAGTGCCGCCTCATTCAGAGAGAAACGACGCTGTGACGCTGTTAAAATACTGCGCCTTATAAAGATCAAAAAGAGAACACCCGCTAATTCCAGTTTATGAATTGCCGGATGTTCTCTTTTTTTATGATTTTCTTTTCAAAGATCAAGAATATCTGATCTTTTTTACTTTTTATTCGTTACAGTTTAGCCAAATCAGCTAAAGACTGAACTGTAACTTTTATTCTTCCATATTCTCAGATTCGGTTTCTTCTCCGTCCTGTTCCTCCAGAAGTTCGTCTTCTTCATCCTCATCCTTGTCGCTCTCCCGCACCTTGGCGATGCTTGCAACTGCTATGCCGGATTCAGCATCAATACTCATCAGCTTCACACCGGAGGTATTGCGTCCGATAATCGAGATGTCGCTGACTGCCATCTTGATGATAATGCCTTCATTGGTAATCAGCATGATCTTGCGCTCATTATCTACCAGCTTTGCACCCACCAAATCACCGGTTTTGTCGATGATCTTATAACAGCGCACACCCTTGCCGCCACGGTTCTGGGCTGTAAATTCATCAATCGGAGTGCGTTTTCCATAACCATTTTCCGATACCACCAGCAGGCATTCTCCCTGGCTGGCCATCTGCATACCGATGACTTCATCGCCTTCATCAAACTTCATGCCGATAACCCCCATGGAAACACGGCCTGTCACGCGGACATCGGTCTCATGGAATCGGATACACATACCTTTCTTTGTGATCAGGAAAATATCTTCGGTATTATCGGTAGCCTTAACTTCGATCAATTCATCGTCATCACGAAGTACAATCGCCTGAAGACCGTTCTTGCGGACATTGCTGTATTCCTTCATCGGAGTCTTCTTAACCATACCATTGCGGGTTGCCATGAAGAGATATTTCTCATCATCGATCTCCTTCATAGGAACGATGGATGTGATCTTCTCGCCTGGCATCAGCGGAAGCAGATTCACGATGGCAGTACCTCTGGCAGTGCGTCCTGCCTCCGGAATCTCGTATCCTTTCAGACGGTATACGCGTCCCTTGTTGGTAAAGAACATCACATAATGATGGGTTGTGGTCATCAGCAGATCTTCGATATAATCTTCCTCAATGGTCTGCATGCCCTTGATTCCCTTGCCGCCGCGGTTCTGGCTCTTGAAATTATCGCTGGACATTCTCTTAATATAGCCAAAATTGGTCATGGTCACAACGATATCGTCATCCGGGATCAAATCCTCCGCAGACATATCGTATTCATCATATCCGATGGCGGTACGGCGGTCATCTCCGTATTTATCAGCGATGAGGGAGATCTCCTCCTTGATAACACACAGAAGTTTCTTCTCATCTGCCAGAATCGCTTTCAACTCTGCAATCTTTGCCTCCAGCTCTTTATATTCATTTTCCAGTTTCTCGCGTTCCAAACCGGTCAGAGCACGCAGACGCATATCTACGATGGCCTGTGCCTGTGCATCCGAAAGATCAAAACGCTCCATTAACTGAGCTTTCGCCGCCTGAACATTGGCAGAACCGCGGATGATCTTAATAACCTCATCGATATGATCCAGTGCCTTTAAAAGACCTTCCAAAATATGGGCTCTCTCTTCTGCCTTGTTCAGATCATATTTGGTTCTTCTGGTTACCACATCCTCCTGGTGCTTTAAGTAATATTCCAGGATCTGCTGCAGATTTAAGATACGCGGCTCATTATTAACCAGCGCCAGCATAATCACACCAAAGGTGTCCTGCAGCTGTGTATGCTTCAGCAGACGGTTCATGATGACATTGGCATTCACATCACGGCGCAGTTCAATGCAGATCCGAAGTCCCTCACGGTTGGATTCATCACGCAGATCCGTGATTCCATCAAGCTTTTTATCCTTTACAAGCTCTGCGATCTTTTCGATCAAACGAGCCTTATTCACTGCATAAGGAAGCTCTGTCACGATGATACGGCTCTTGCCATTTGCCATGGCCTCGATATTGTATACAGCCCGTACACGGATCTTGCCGCGTCCGGTTCTGTAGGCTTCTTCGATGCCTGCTTTTCCAAGGATGGTTGCTCCTGTCGGGAAATCAGGTCCCTTTACGATCTCCATCAGTTCTTCGATGGTAGTCGGGCGGTCTTCCTCCACCCGGTTGTCTATGATCTTGACAACGGCAGCAATCACCTCACGCAGGTTGTGAGGCGGAATATTCGTTGCCATACCAACGGCGATACCGGTGCCGCCATTTACCAGAATATTGGGAAAACGGGACGGAAGAACCGTCGGTTCTTTCTCAGTCTCATCAAAGTTCGGCATAAAATCAACGGTATTCTTGCCAATATCCGCCAGCATCTCCATGGAAATACGGCTCAATCTTGCCTCGGTGTATCGCATCGCTGCGGCGCCGTCGCCGTCCATGGAACCGAAGTTTCCATGTCCATCTACAAGCGGGTAACGGGTAGCCCATTTCTGAGCCATATTAACCAATGCGCCGTAAATGGAGCTGTCGCCGTGCGGGTGATATTTACCCATTGTATCACCGACGATACGGGCGGATTTACGGTGCGGCTTATCCGGACCGTTATTCAGCTCAACCATCGAATAAAGCACTCGTCTCTGCACCGGTTTCAAGCCGTCGCGCACGTCCGGGAGTGCCCGGGCGGCGATAACGCTCATCGCATAATCGATGTAAGACGTTTCCATTGTCTTTTTCAGATCAATGTCATGAATTTTGTCAAATATATTTGGTTCCATCTATACTCCTTTCGTCCTCAAAAGGATTTAAGTGACTTAAATTTAATTAAATATCCAGGTTCTTTACGTACTTCGCATTTGCCTCGATAAACTCACGACGCGGCTCAACCTGATCACCCATCAGGGTAGCAAATGTCAGATCAACCTCCGAAGCAGTCTCACTGTCGATCTGTACACGGAGAAGAATTCGGCGCTCCGGATCCATGGTAGTCTCCCAAAGCTGTTCCGCGTCCATCTCGCCCAGACCTTTATAACGCTGGATCTTATTGTTGTTGTCACGGCCAATCTCAGTCAGAATCGAATTCAGCTCATCATCGCTGTATGCATACCAGACACGCTTATTCTTCTCGATCTTATAAAGCGGCGGCTGTGCCAGATATACATGTCCTTCCCGGATCAGATCCGGCATAAAACGATACAGGAACGTCAGAAGCAGGGTACTGATATGAGCACCGTCCACATCGGCATCGGTCATGATAATGATCTTGTTGTAACGAAGTTTTGAAATATCAAAATCTTCATGAATACCGGTACCAAATGCCGTGATCATCGCACGGATCTCCGCATTGCCGTAAATTCGATCCAGTCTTGCTTTTTCTACGTTTAAGATCTTGCCTCGAAGAGGCAGAATAGCCTGATTGGATTTATTTCTAGCCTCTTTCGCAGAACCACCCGCGGAATCTCCCTCTACGATGTAGATCTCGCAGTTTTCCGGATTCTTGTCGGAACAGTCGGCTAATTTTCCTGGAAGCGCCATGCCGTCGAGCGCTGATTTACGTCTCGTCATCTCGCGCGCCTTGCGGGCTGCGTCGCGGGCTCTCTTGGCAAGAATTGATTTCTCACAGATGATCTTGGCAACCGTTGGATTCTGCTCCAGGAAATATGTCAGCTGCTCGCTCACGATCGCATCGACCGCCGCGCGGGCCTCGCTGTTGCCGAGTTTCTGCTTCGTCTGTCCCTCAAACTGCGGCTCCTCGATCTTAACGCTGATGATCGCTGTAAGGCCCTCGCGGATATCTTCACCGCTGAGTGCCGGCTCATTTTCCTTCAGAAGCTTATTTTTCTTCGCATAATCGTTAAAAGTCTTCGTCAGCGCGCTCTTGAAACCAGCCAGATGCGTACCGCCCTCCGGGGTATTGATATTGTTGACGAATGTGTAGATATTTTCCGTGTAGGAATCGTTATGCTGCATCGCCACCTCGACAAATACCTTGTCCTTGATGCCCTCGCAGTAGATAACCGGTTCATAGAGCTTCTCATTGCTCCGGTTCAAGTAGGTGACAAATTCCTTGATACCGCCCTCATAGTGGAAGGTCTTCTCATGCTTCACTTCTCTGTCATCCCGCAGGGTGATCTTTAAGTTTTTCGTCAGGAATGCCGTCTCACGCAGGCGTACTTTTAACGTATCATAGTCGTAGACTGTTTCCTCGAAAATCTCCTTATCCGGCAGGAATACGACCCGTGTGCCGTGCTTATCCGGAGCACACTCACCGACTACTTTCAGCGGATACATCGTTTTGCCGCGCTCATAGCGCTGTTTATATACCTTTCCATCGCGGCAGATCTCAACCTCCAGCCACTCGGAAAGGGCGTTTACAACCGATGCGCCTACGCCGTGCAGACCGCCGGATACCTTGTATCCGCCGCCGCCGAACTTGCCGCCCGCATGCAGGATCGTAAATACGACCTCAACCGCCGGAAGACCCGCCTTTTTCTGGATGTCAACCGGAATGCCACGACCGTCATCCTGTACCGTGATCGAATTGTCCGCATTGATCTGCACCTCAATGTGGCTGCAGTATCCAGCGAGCGCCTCGTCCACGGAGTTGTCTACTATCTCATACACCAGGTGATGGAGGCCTCTTACAGATGTGCTGCCTATATACATACCAGGACGCTTTCTGACCGCCTCCAATCCCTCCAATATCTGTATTTGATCTGCACTGTATTCTGAACCCATAGTTCCTCCTTCACTTGCTGTTTTATGTCTGACTAGTTGTCTTGTTTGGACGTTCACAAGTGACCGTCCCGCTCACGACCCGAAAGGTCTTATCTATCTGGAAGCTGTGGCTGATAAAATCATCCAAGCCCGTACAGGTAATGATCGTCTGTATGTGGCGGATGCTGGCGAGCAGATGATCCTGCCGTTTTCCATCTAACTCCGACAAAACATCGTCGAGAAGCAGGATCGGATACTCCTTTTTGATCTTTTTAACCAGCTCAATCTCCGCCAGTTTGAGCGATAATGCCGCCGTCCTCTGCTGTCCCTGTGAACCGAAGCGCCGGATGTCAATTCCGTTGACATAGAAACTTAAGTCATCCCGGTGTGGTCCGACCAGTGTCGTCTTCTGCTTCCGGTCCGCCTCGCGGCTCTTTTTGACTGCCGCTTCCAACTGATCTGCCTCCGTGTTCGGCTCATACTGGATGATGAGTTCTTCCTTTCCACCCGACAATTTCTGGTGGATCGGACAGATCAATTCGTTTAATTCACCGATAAATTTCCGCCGGTACTGGCTTACCTCCCGCCCGTAGGAAGCAAGCTGCATATCCCATATATCCAGCATCTCCTCGTACTCGGGATGGAAAAACAGCTCCTTTAAGAGCTTATTTCTCTGTATCACCACCCGGTTGTACTGCACCAGCGAATGGACGTAGAGCCGGTTTAACTGGCATAATTCCAGATCAATAAAACGGCGCCGATCCGCCGGTCCGTTCTTAATGAGATTCAGATCTTCCGGCGAAAAAAACACCACGTTAACAATGCCGAAAAGCTCGCTCGCCCGCCGGATCGGAATCCCGTTGACCGCCACGCCCTTCGTCTTATTTTTCTTTAGATGCATGTCAATCCGGTACGGCACATCGTCCTTGCGAAGCTGCATCTTGATGTGGGACTCGTCCTCTCCGAATTCGATGATCTCCCTGTCCTTGCTGCCGCGGTGGGACTTGGTCGTCGCACACACGTAGACCGCTTCAAGGATATTGGTTTTACCCTGCGCGTTGTCCCCGTAGAGAACATTCGTCCCCGGATCAAAATCCATATGTAATTCCCCGTAATTGCGGTAATTTTTGAGTTCGATCGATTCGATAAACATGAAACCATCCTTTATTTGGTGATTGTTACGGTCTCTCCGTCATACTCGACTTTGTCCCCGTCGTAAAGCTTTTTGCCGCGCTGCATCTCCACCGCGCCATTGACCTTCACAAGCCCATCCTGAATCGCAAATTTAGCATCCACGCCGGACTCTACCAGACCAGCTGCCTTAAGCGCCTGACCCAGTTTTATAAATTCATCTCTCAGTTTTATCTCCATCTTATTTCAGATCCTTTCTGTCACTGTCTGCCTGCACCTGCCATGTCTAAAAATGGCAGGTTAGATCGCTGCCGCATTGAAATTGACCGGCAGGATCAGATAGATGTAAGTCTCCTCCTCGTCCCGGATAAAGCACGGGGATTTCGGATTCATCATGTACAGAGTCACTTCCTCATCATCGATGATTCGCAGCGCATCACCCAAAAACTTCGGGTTGAAGCCGATCATCAGGTCTTTTCCAAACTTGGTAATCGCCAGACGTGCATCCATCGTACCGAAGGCGGAATGCATCTTTAACTCCATTTCTTCATCGGTAAAGTTTAAGATCAAAGGTTTCTTATCATTTTCACGGACGAGAATGCTCGCACGGTCGATCGCATCCATGAAATCACGGCGGTTCAAGGTAACTTTCGTCTCATAATCGGAGGAAAGCATCTGATTGATCCGGAAATACTCGCCCTCAATCAGGCGGGATAACACGATCGTGTCGTCAAATTCAAACATGATGTGGTTGGTGCTGAAGAAAATCTGTACCTCAGAGTCGTTGTCACCGTTTAAGATCTTGCTGATCTCACCTAAAGTCTTGCCAGGAACGATGACTTTTATATCACTGTACTGTTCTTTTAATGCAACTTTGCGGATCGACATGCGGTGTCCGTCGAGGGAAACGAGCTTAAGTTCATTGCCGGTGACCTCCATCAGCTCACCGGTCATCATCTTGTTGCTGTCGTTCGGCGAGATCGAGAAGATCGTCTGGCGGATGATCTCTTTTAAGGTAAACTGGGAAAGTGTGATGAATTTATCCCGCTCAATGTGGGGAATATAGGAAAATTCATCGCCGTCCTTGCCCTGAATCTGGAAAATAGCCTTGTCACAGGTGATCGTCGTGTTGTATTTTTCATCCGATTCGATCGTGATCGTAGAATTTTCGCCGGAGAGCTTGCGGATAATATCGGAAAAAAGCTTGGCATCAAGAGCGATTTTTCCACGTTCCAGGATCGTTCCTTCGACCTTCGTCTCAATTCCCAGCTCCATATCGTTGCCGGTCAGTTTGATCTCATCCGAAACAGCATCGATCAGGATGCATTCGAGAATCGGCATAGTGGTTTTGGAAGGAACGGCCTTCAGAACAATGTTGATGCCGTTCATTAAATGATCTTTTTCAAATGAAAGCTTCATGTTTGTTGATAACTCCTTTGCTAAAAATAACGTGGAACGGAAAGAAAAGATATATATAAATTCCGTCGCAATCGTAGTAGGGGCTGTGAATATGTGGAATTCTCCGGACAGCCCTGAAAATACAGGGGTTCAGACTCCTTTTGAATGGTTAAAAAGGCTGTGCAAAACTGTCCGGAACCGGCTGGATAACTTTTGAATTATCCACAGCCCTGAAATGGAGCAAAATGTGGGAAAAGTTATCCACAGGTTTTCAACCACTTTTCCACGCGAAATTGTGGAAGAAACCTACTGTGGGCTGATCTTTTTCATTAAGATTTCCACTGTGTTGCGAAGCGATTCGTTTTTCTCCATATCGGCAGCGATCTTGTCGTGACCGTGGATGATCGTCGTGTGATCCCGACCGCCTAAATATTTGCCGATATTCTGCAGGGAAGTTCCGAGCATCGAACGGCAGATATACATCACGATCTGGCGCGGGAATACGATCTCCTTGTTGCGCTTCTGGGAGGAGATGTCAAGCGGAGTGATACCGAAATGATCAGCAACGACCTGGATGATCAGCTCCGGGGTCACTTCTTTCTCCGCGTTCGGGGAAATGAGATCCTTGAGCGCTTCCTCCGCCAGCTCCGTCGTGATCTCCTTGTTATTTAACTTGGAAAGGGCGACGATCTTGGTGAGGGCGCCCTCGAGCTCACGGATGTTGGACTTGACGTTGGTGGCGATGTACTTGATCACTTCATTATCTATATTGTAGCCCTCGAGTTCCTCTTTTTTGCGGAGGATCGCCATACGGGTTTCATAATCCGGCGACTGGATATCGACGGTCAAGCCCCATTCGAAACGGGAACGAAGCCGTTCTTCCAGCGTCTCGATCTCTTTCGGCGGCTTATCTGAGGAGATAATGATCTGTTTTTTCGCTTCATAGAGTGCGTTGAAGGTATGGAAAAATTCTTCCTGTGTCGATTCCTTACCGATAATAAACTGGATATCATCGATGAGGAGGACGTCGTTGTTTCTGTATTTTTCACGGAACTCCGTGGTGGAAATATTGTTTTTGTTCCGGATCGCATCGATCAGTTCGTTCGTAAACTTCTCACTTGTAACGTAGAGAACCTTCGCTTTTGGATTGTTTTTTAAGATAAAATGTCCGATCGAGTGCATAAGATGCGTTTTTCCCAGACCTACACCCCCGTAAATGAAGAGAGGGTTGTAGATCTCACCCGGAGATTCTGCTACGGCGAGGGAAGCGGCGTGCGCTAAGTTATTGTTCGCGCCGACGACGAAGGTGTCGAATGTGTAGCGCGGATTTAAGTTCGCATCCTGGATGAGCTGGCGGCTGACCTCGGACGGGCGGTTGATCAGATGGCTTTTGTCCGTCTCTTTTTGCGGCTCATCGACCTGTTCGATGGTGACAAAATCGACCTCACACTCGATTCCGGTTAGTTCTTCGATGGTAATCTGGATCAAAAGTCCGTATTTTTTTTTGATATAGCCGAGAAACTGCACATCCGGAACCAGGATCTGAAGGGTGCCGTCTTTCATGGAATAAGGCTGCGTCGGAAGCAGCCATGTTTTGAAAGAAACGTCCGTCAGTTCGTGTTCTTCTTTAATATGGAGGAGAATTTCATCCCATTTTTCCTTAATTTTCTCTATCATACTGTGTCTCCTAAACGTAAAAAGCAGCCAAAACTGCAAAATAACCCAATCTAAGTTCTATTCTACATGATTTGTCCACATTTTTCAATAAAAACCCGCAATGTGAATAAGTGAAATTCAGTTATCCACGTGGAAAAAACGCCGAAAAATAAGGCTTTTTGGTGAATGGGTGTGAACAATCAGAAGCTTATCCAGATCGTATTCCACGGCTTTTCCACAAGTTATCCCCAAAATGTGGATAACTGGAGGATAAGCTGTGAATAGGTGGCGGGAATACTGATAAAATAAGGATTTTTTTATCCACAAAATGGAAATGCCCCGGTGTGTATACTGTATACAATAAGGTGCCGCGACAGCAATCGACGATCGATCTGTGGGGACGCAGGATCGAAATGGTGGAAAAACCACAGAAATTCCTTGTTCTATGGGGATTAAAAAGATCAAAATAGTGGTTGACGAATGCGGAATTCTTCTATATAATGGAGAAGATGTTTAATTACAATAGTCTAACTATGTTGAGAAGAATGCGGATTTCGGCGTGAGCCGGAGGAAGCGTGGATTTCTCTTACTATATTATGGATGAGGAGGTGTATGCAGACATGAAGATGACATTTCAGCCGAAGAAAAGACAGAGAGCAAAAGTTCATGGATTCCGTGCGAGAATGAGCAGCGCAGGTGGAAGAAAAGTTCTGGCTGCCAGAAGAGCAAAAGGTAGAGCAAAATTATCTGCTTAATGAACGAGGCCGCAATCGAGTTATAGATTGTGGCCTTTCTTAATATTCATAGAAAAAGTTCTATGAAATTAAGAAAAGCTCTGCGATGCACACTCGGTGCAGGGGAAAATGATTGCTAATGCAATCGCACCTCGGTGCGTGAATCCGGCGAGCCGGATTTTATTTTATTCATAGGAAATTGCGTCCTATGAATAAAAAACGCTCCGCGAGGATGCGCACTTGCGCGAAGCAGAAACATGTCGCAAGCGACCGCGCTCGGCGCGAGAATGTGCCAGGGCACATTCTTTTTTATATTATTTATCATTGGTGATTTTAATGAAGCGTTTTAATTCAATTAAGAAGAACAGCGAATTTCAAAAGGTTTACAAGACAGGGAAATCCTATGCCAATAAGCTTCTGGTTATGTACGTGAAGCGGGTGGATGACGGGAAGGAGCCTCGGATCGGTATCTCCGTCAGCAAAAAGGTTGGAAACAGCGTGGTCCGCCATCACGTGACAAGGTTGGTACGGGAGAGCTATCGGTTAAATAAGGACAGAGTCAGACTCGGATTAGACATCGTAGTCGTTGCCAGACCGGCAGCGAAAGAAGCAGACTTCAAAAAAATTGAGAGTGCATACCTGCACTTATGCGGACTGCATAACATTCTGGAGAATCGAAGTGAGAATATTGATTAAGAAGATCTTGATAAAGATGATTCGGGGATATCAGCTCTATATTTCCCCTATGACAGGACCTCACTGCAAGTACACGCCGACGTGCTCGGAGTACGCCATCCAAGCACTTAAAAAGTACGGCGCTGTAAAAGGTATGATTTTGGCATGTAAGCGGATTCTTCGCTGTAATCCATTTGCAGAAGGCGGTTATGATCCAGTTCCGTAAAGGATGAGGAGGTAGTTCATTGGACGTTAGCGTTTTAGTTGCGACAAAGGCAGGTTCGATCATGGGACCGATCGCCAGCGTGTTTGGTTATATCATGGACTTTTTATTCCGGATTACCAGCAGCATGGGGATCATGAATATCGGTCTGTGTATCATCCTGTTTACCATTATCACAAAGTTACTGTTATTTCCTCTGACGATCAAACAGCAGGAATCGTCAAAACTTATGTCGCTTATGAACCCTGAAATCAAGGCGGTTCAGAATAGGTATAAGGGAAAAACCGATCAGGCATCGATGGCTAAACAACAGGTCGAGATGCAGGCAGTCTATGAGAAATATGGCTCGAATCCGATGGCAGGATGTCTGCCGATGGCGATTCAGCTTCCGATTATCTTCGCTTTGTACCGGGTTATCTACAACATTCCGGCATACGTACCGTCAGTACGTGTCTTTTTTGACAACGTAGCGAACCCGCTGATGGGGCAGCCGGATTACATCAACAAGATTTCCGAGCTGGCAAGCGGTGTCGGCATGGCGGTGGACAAGGTAGACTACACCGTGGCAAACAAAGTCGTAGATATGTTATATAAGTTGACACCGGCTGGATGGGATACGCTGGAAAGTTTATTCCCGCAGATCTCTTCGACGATCGCAGAAAATGCGAGCAAGATTGAGCAGATGAACTATTTCTTCGGCATCAATCTGGCAACTCCGCCGTTTACCGGTTTTAACCATATCACGATCGCATGGATCATCCCGATCCTCGCAGGTCTGACCCAGTGGATCTCCACCAAGCTGATTTCCAATTTACAGCAGGTGGATCAGGACGCGCCGGGCGCGAGCATGATGAACAGCATGATGATCACGATGCCGCTGATGTCCGTATTCTTCTGTTTCTCCCTGCCGTCCGCGATCGGTATCTACTGGGTCGTTCAGGGTGCATTCCAGCTCGTTCAGCAGCTGATCGTAAATGCACATATGAACAAGATCGATGTCGATGATCTGATCCGCCGCAACGTGGAGAAGATGAACAAGAAGAGAGCGAGAAAAGGTCTGCCGCCGGCCAATGTCAGCGAGAAGGCAAGCGTGAATTTAAAGGCGCTGCAGGCACGCGAGGATGCGGAAAGCAAGGCGAAAGAGGACAAGATCTCCCGCAATAAAAAGCAGATGGAGGCGTCTGAAGCATTTTACAATTCCGATCCGAAGCCGGGCAGTCTGGCTTCCAAGGCAAAGATGGTGCAGAAGTACAACGATAAGCACGCGAAAAAATAGAAGGAGGGCGCAGGATGGATATGATTACGGTTACCGCTAAGACAGTCGATGAGGCAGTAACAAAGGCACTGATTGAACTGGAAACCACCAGTGATAAATTAGAGTACGAAGTGGTCGAAAAAGGAAGCGCCGGATTTCTGGGGATCGGCGCGAAACCGGCGATCATCCGTGCTAAGAAAAAAGAGACGCTCGAGGATCGTGCGATCGATTTTTTAAGCCAGGTATTTGATGCGATGAACTTAGATGTGAAGATCGCAGCGGCTTTCAATGAGGAAGAGGGCGAGATGAACATCGATCTCTCCGGTGAGGATATGGGTATTTTGATCGGTAAGAGAGGTCAGACCCTGGATTCTCTCCAGTATCTGGTCAGCCTGGTTGTCAACAAGAAGAGCGAGAATTACGTCCGCGTGAAGCTCGATACCGAGAATTACCGCGAGAGACGGAAAGAGACGCTTGAGACACTGGCAAAGAACATTGCTTACAAGGTAAAGAGAACGAAACGTTCCGTATCTTTGGAGCCGATGAACCCGTATGAGAGACGGATCATTCATGCAGCGCTGCAGAATGACAAGTATGTCACCACCCGCAGCGAGGGCGAGGATCCGTTCCGGCATGTGATTATTTCGCTGAAGCGTGAGGGCAGACGCGAGAGAAGTGACGGGTATGGGAGATATGAGAAGTAAATAAGTGTGACGAAGAAGGTCTGGAGGTATCTAGACCTTCTTTTTTGTGGGGGATCGAGCGCGAGAGGTTTATCGTGAAAACATGAAAAAAGAAATAAATATTAGACTAGATTTGTAAATAAAGATGGGAAAATGCTCCCATATGGTATAGAATAAGAAGATAAAAAGCAAGGAAGGATTTATATATATATGGTATATACAGATACAATCGCCGCGATCGCGACGGCGCTTTCGAGTTCGGGGATTGGGATTATCCGAATTAGCGGTTCGGACGCTGTGGCGGTGGCGGAGCGGATGTTTGAACCGGCGGTGGCGGGGAAGAGGCTTTCAGAGCAGAAAACGTATACGATTCATTATGGATATATTCGGGATGGAGAGGAACGGATCGATGAAGTGCTGCTTCTTTTGATGCGCGGTCCGCACAGTTATACGGCGGAGGACACGGTAGAGATTGACTGTCACGGAGGCGTGCTGGTGATGAAGCGGATTCTGGAGCTGGCGGTAAAATGTGGGGCGCGGCTGGCGGAACCAGGCGAATTTACGAAGCGGGCGTTTTTAAATGGCAGAATTGATCTTTCGCAGGCGGAAGCCGTGATCGATGTGATCCAGTCGAAAAATGAGTATGCGCTGCAGTCTTCGGTCAGCCAGTTGAGCGGTTCAATGTCGCGGAAAGTGCGGGAACTCCGCGAAAAACTAATCTATGATATTGCCTTTATTGAGTCCGCACTTGATGATCCGGAGCATATTTCTCTGGACGGATACCCGGAGCGCCTTCGGGAGACGCTGCAGCCGATTGAGATGGAGCTGGAGGCGTCGATCGGGACGTTTGACAACGGGCGCATCATGACGGAGGGGATCAAAACCGTGATCTTAGGTAAGCCGAATGCAGGAAAATCGTCCCTGATGAATGTACTGCTGGGAGAGGATCGCGCGATTGTGACGGAGATCGCCGGTACGACACGCGATACGCTGGAGGAAAATATCCGTCTGCGCGGGCTTAGCTTAAATTTGATCGATACGGCGGGCATCCGGGAAACGGAGGATATCGTTGAAAAGATTGGCGTGGAACGAGCGAGAAAGATTGCGGATGAGGCAGATTTGATCTTGTATGTGGTCGATGGATCAAGGGAGCTGGATGAAAATGACCGCCAGATCCTCGATTTGATCCGGGGACGGAAGGTGATCGTCCTCTTAAATAAGACAGATCTGGAACCGGTTCTCACAGAAGAAGCGCTTCGCGAAGCGTGCGGGCAGGAAGTGATCCCGGTATCGGCGAAGGAACAGCAGGGAATTGATCGATTGGAGGAAAAAATTCAGACGATGTTCTTGCAGGGAAACCTGAATTTCAACGATCAGGTCATGCTGACAAACGTCCGTCACAAGACGGCGATGGAGCAGGCGCTGAAAAGCCTGCGTCTGGTCGAGACAAGCATCGACAATGCGATGCCGGAGGATTTTTTCTCGATTGATCTGATGGATGCCTATGAACATCTTGGAACGATCCTTGGGGAATCACTGGAAGAGGATCTGGTGAATGAGATTTTCAGCCATTTTTGTATGGGGAAATAGATCAATTTTTTTGCAAGGTTTCTTTCCTTGTGGTATGATAGGGTGGATCTGAAAACAAGAAAGAATATAAGGCGTTTGATCAAATTGAAATGTGCAGCTGCAGTAAAATCGGCTGCGAATCATACGGCGCATGAGCCGCAGTGTTTATCTCAGTCGAGAAGACTCCCACCTCTTCAGGTGGTGAGTAATAGCAAATTTGTCTCAGTGGAAGCCTTGTCTCCGACTGAGATAAACGCTCCGCGAGGATGCGCAGTGATTCTGTAAAGAATATGTCAGCTTACGCTGACCAGAATCACGCGCCAAGTCTCACGGACGTTCGACTTGAATAGAACGCAGAGATAGAGAGGAAAGAGAAAATATGCCCTGTTTAACAGAAAATTATGATGTAGCGGTCGTCGGGGCGGGACACGCCGGCTGTGAGGCGGCGCTGGCAAGCGCGAGACTGGGACTCGAGACGATCGTGTTTACCGTCAGCGTGGACAGCATCGCCCTGATGCCGTGCAACCCGAATGTCGGCGGAAGCTCGAAGGGCCACTTGGTGCGCGAGCTGGATGCGCTCGGCGGCGAGATGGGAAAAAATATAGATAAAACCTTTATACAGTCCAAGATGCTCAACCAGTCCAAGGGACCGGCGGTGCATTCGCTCCGCGCGCAGGCGGACAAGCAGGAATACACCCGCCAGATGCGCCGTACCATGGAAAATACCGATCACCTGACGATTCGTCAGGGAGAGGTGGCAGAGCTGATCGTGGAAGAAGGTCAGATCAAAGGACTGAAAACGTACTCCGGCGCGACGTATTACTGCAAGGCGGTGGTGCTGGCAACGGGAACGTACCTGAAAGCTAGATGTATCTATGGCGATGTGAGCAATCCGACCGGACCGAATGGTCTGCAGGCGGCAAACCATCTGACAGATTCCCTGAAAAAGCTGGGAATCGAGATGTTCCGTTTCAAGACGGGCACACCGGCGCGTGTCGATAAGCGCAGCATTGATTTTTCTAAGATGGAAGAGCAGTTCGGCGATGAGAGGATTGTGCCATTTTCTTTTTCCACCGATCCGGAGTCGGTGCAGAAGGAGCAGGTGTCTTGCTGGCTGACCTATACCAATGAGAAAACACATGAGATCATCCGCAACAACCTGGATCGATCGCCCCTCTTTTCGGGCGCGATCGAGGGAACAGGTCCGCGTTACTGTCCATCGATCGAGGATAAGGTGGTAAAATTTCCAGATAAGAACCGTCATCAGGTTTTTGTCGAGCCGGAGGGAATTTACACGAATGAAATGTATCTGGGCGGTATGTCCAGTTCCCTGCCGGAGGATGTGCAGTACGCGATGTACCGTACCGTGCCGGGACTCGAAAATGTAAAAATTGTTCGAAATGCATATGCAATTGAGTACGATTGTATCAATGCACGCCAGTTAAAGGCATCGCTGGAATTTAAGGCGATCCGGGGATTGTTCAGCGGCGGTCAGTTTAACGGAAGCTCCGGTTATGAGGAAGCGGCGGTACAGGGCTTTATGGCGGGTGTCAATGCGGCGCGCGAAGTGCTGGGAAAAGAACCGATCATCCTCGACCGTTCCCAGGCGTATATCGGTGTCTTGATCGACGATCTGGTTACCAAAGAAAACCATGAACCGTACCGGATGATGACGTCGCGTGCGGAATACCGCCTGCTTTTGCGTCAGGACAACGCGGATCTGCGTCTTTCCCCGATCGGGCATGAGATTGGACTGGTCAGTGATGCGATGTATGAGCGTGTCCTCTGGAAAGAAAAAATGATCGAGGAAGAGGCAAAGCGTCTGGAGAAGATCAACATTGGCGCTGGAAAAGAAGTGCAGGAATTTTTAGAGCGCCACGGAAGCACCCCGCTCAAGACCGCGGCAACGCTGGCAGAGCTGGTACGCCGTCCGGAGTTAAGCTATGAAGCACTGGCAGAGCTGGATCCGAACCGTCCGGAACTTCCGGAAGATGTGATCGAGCAGATCAACATCAACATCAAGTATGACGGCTATATCCGCCGCCAGCTGCAGCAGGTTGCACAGTTCAAGAAGATGGAGAGCCGGAAGCTGGATGAAAACTTCGACTATTCCACAGTCGGAAGCCTGCGCCGTGAGGCAGTACAGAAATTAAATCTCTATAAACCGGCAAATATCGGTCAGGCATCCCGAATCGCGGGCGTGTCACCGGCGGATATTTCGGTGCTGCTGGTACACTTAGAGCAGAGCCGCCATGCGGGACATGGGGAAGAGAAGAAAGAACTGTAAATATAGAAACGAGCGGATTCAGAGTTACTGTACACGGGTAGGCACTTTTGGAACCGAAAGTGCCGTAAGAAAACCTGGTGGCAGGAGGAATTTGCCGTATTTAAATGCGAAGCCACGGCAAATTCCGTTACTGGGCACGTATGCGTGAACAGTAACGAGTCAGAGACTGCATGGAAACAGGTAAACGCATTGCAGCAACTCAAAATGTAAGATAGATAAGAACCTGAGAAAAAATAGAACATATCATAAAGGATATATTTATGGCAGAAGAAAATAAAGTAGAAAGCGGTGTGGTTCTGCCTCCGGCAGACTTTACCGAGCAGCTTCAGAAAGAAGCGCAGGAGATGGGCGTCGCGTTAAATGAACACCAGATCAAGCAGTTCTACGATTACTATGAACTGTTGATTCATTGGAATACGATGGTGAATCTGACAGCGATCACGGAACAGAAGGAAGTTGTGACCAAACATTTTTCGGATAGTCTGGCACTTGTGAAAGCGGTGCCGGATCTGGCAGAGAAAGAGTATACGTTGATCGATGTTGGAACGGGAGCTGGATTTCCGGGTATTCCGTTAAAGATTGCATTTCCAAATTTAAAGGTCACGCTTCTCGATTCTTTAAATAAGCGGATCAACTTTCTGAACGAGGTAATTCAGGCATTGGAACTGGAAAAAATTCAGGCGGTTCACGGACGGGCGGAGGATGCGGCACATGATAATGTTTCACGTGAAACATTTGATTTCTGCGTTTCACGCGCGGTGGCAAATCTGTCCACGCTGTCGGAATACTGCCTGCCATTTGTCAAGGTGGGAGGCTGGTTTGTACCGTACAAATCAGGCAAACTGGAGGAAGAGATGAAGACGGGAAAAGGTGCGATCCGCAAGCTGGGCGGCGAGCTGGAGGATGTGATTTCCTTCCACCTTGCCAATGAGGATGAGCGTAACCTGGTCCGGATTCATAAGACAGATAGGACGGGAAAGAAGTATCCGAGAAAAGCGGGAACGCCGTCGCGGGAGCCGCTGAAATAAAGCAATCAAAAGATGGATAGAGAAAGACTGTATATGGAACACGTAGAGTATGCAGTCTTTCTTTTTTATATAGGCGGGGTTTAAACAAAAATGTATGACTGAATATTTGTCCTGGAAGATTGTGTTCCAGAAGCCGTATCAGGCATATGACAGAGGAAATCTGGAGAACCAGGTAGAGGCGATGGCAGAGCTGGAAATAATAGGGAAAATTTATAAAATTTGAGTTTTCGTTACAGAATATAGTTTTTTTGTGCGAAAGCCGAGGAGATCGAGTGGGAATAATGTAGAATAAAGAGGAGCATTCCGGGGGTTTTGTTTGTATATAGATAGTGTGGCGGGACCTGGATGAAACATTAGGACCGTTCCTATCAAGAAGAAACAAACAAGGCGCACGGAAGGATGACGCTGTGAATATGAAAGATACTGGAAAAATGGTATCTGCATCATGGCATGAGTATGAAAAAGCAATTTTTATGGAGATGTGGGAAAGAGAGAGTAGCTGTTCACGGGTAGGCACTTTTGGAACCGAAAGTGCCGTAAGAAAACGCGGTGGCAGCAGGAATTTGCCGTATTGAAATGCGAAGCCACGGCAAATTCCGTTACTGGGCATGTATGCGTGAACAGTAATAAGCTTCGTCCTATGACGAAAAAACGCTCCGCGGTATGCATACTCATTATCCTTTTTTAAGAAAAAAACATATGGATCGCATCCATCACGGCATCCGGCTGTTCTAACTGCGGCAGATGTTTGGTCTTTGGGATGATAGAGGACTCGATTGCGGAATTATAAATCTTGTAATCCTGAATCGTCGCCTCGATCATCGGTTCCTCGGAACCGCCGATGATGAAGATGCTGTTGTCGATCTTCCTGAGAGCATTGGAAATATTGCACTTGGTATAGCGGCATTCAATACTGGAGAAGATCGCTTTCGGACATTCACCGAGATGTGCGGCTTCGTGGCTGCGGTCGATCTGAACCGGTTTTACGGTATACGGATTGTAAAAATATTTGGTGCGGAATGCCTCTTCGATCATAGAGCGGCTGCACGCAATGTGGTAAATGAGCGTTCCAGCCAGCGGGAGATCCAGAAGAAGCTTATAAAGCTTGGCATTTTTACCCGGAAGCTGACAACAGTCGGTAAGGCTGCTCGGGTTGATGAGCATGATCTGATCAAACAGTTCTGGAGAGTTGCTGCACGCCATGATAGACAGTGCCGCTGAATCACCGGTGGAGAGAATGTTGGTCCGATGTCCGATCTCAGATTTGATAAAATCACAGATCAGCTGGACAAACAGGTAATTTGTGTAGGTCAGGTTCGGCTTCTCGGAACGTCCGCAGCCGAGAAGGTCGAGCGTGTAGACGGTGTAGGAGCGGCTGAGCTGTTCGCGGATGGATTCCCACTCATAGCCGCTCGATGCAAAGTGCAGATCGTGAATCAACAGAAGCGGTTTGCCGGAACCGCATTTTGTATAGTAGATATTTCCCAGCCGCCATTTGTAGCAGAGAGAATTCTCTTCCCGGGTCAGACCGCGGGAGGTGGCAGAAAATTGAATATATTTATTTAAAAGTGCCAGTGAAACTGCGCCGCCGGCGGACAGCATCAGGCAGGTCATGATCTTGTTTTTTGTGTTCATATAGAAAGCTCCTTTTGAATCGAAAAATTAAACTCGAAAATATCTCATCAAGTAATTCTATTATACCATAAATACTAAATTCAGCTATCGCCTTTGGATCGGCTTCATTAAGTATTTAGGTATGACTCGCACTAGGATCGAAAATGCATCGCTAAGTGTTCATATATATCATATGAACGTATTCTCACCCGTCCACTCACGAACCCGCGCTATCGCGCTCTACCGCCCTGCTTCGCATGGCTGTTCGTTCGTTAATGGCGCAAGAAAAGAATATGTCTGCTTCGCAGCCGCATTCTTTTCTTCTGCGCTCATTATATCACGATTCGCATCTTCGATGCTTACCGCTGCTGACGCAGCTATCGTGATCGCCATTCGCCGTTCGCCATAAATCTGCAAGCAGCTTTCTGGCTCACTTGCGCTCATTATATCATATTTTCCTGTATTCCAGTTCAGCTATTTCCAGCGTATTTTTCACAGAATATCTGTTCACAGATGTGTGCCCAAGTAACGGGATTTTGCCGATGCTTCGCATTTCAAATCGGAAAAATCTGCAACCAGAATTGTAGCGTTCGGAATTTTCAGTTCAGAAAATTTCTACCTGTGAACAGTTATGAACATGCCATTTTATGTAAACAAAATTTCGTTGAAAATTGATATTAAACTCATTATAATGTTCACGTATCAAAAAATCAATCGATGGGGAAAGAAATGCGCGATATGATAAAGAAGGAAAATAAGTTATGCTTTCAGCATCGTATGGAACGGAAGACAGAGAAATCTTTTCAGTTGTCGGCGGGCAGGCAGCGGTTGCTGGCGGAAACGATACGCGAACTGAAGCAGGAAGGGCGCTTAGACGAGGAGAAGCTGGCGATGCAGCATGGTACGACATCCATTTACCGCCACAGCCTCAATGTTGCCTACACAAGCCTTTGGATGATGGAACGGTGGCAGA
This sequence comes from Clostridium sp. AF02-29, assembly GCF_934835585.1. Classification (NCBI taxonomy): domain Bacteria; kingdom Bacillati; phylum Bacillota; class Clostridia; order Eubacteriales; family Clostridiaceae; genus Clostridium; species Clostridium sp. AF02-29. Next base: position 22,598 of record NZ_CAKVZK010000037.1, read on the forward strand.
TTCGCTTGGAACCAAAATCACTTGTGAGAGGGGCATTGCTGCACGATTATTTTTTGTATGACTGGCATCAGAAGGATCCCTCGCACCGCCTGCACGGCTTCCGTCACCCGAAAACAGCGCTTGGAAATGCACAGAGAGATTACTATTTAAATTGGAAGGAAAAAAATATCATCGCACGTCATATGTTTCCGCTGATACCGGTGCCGCCTCAGTGCCGCGAGGCATGGATTGTGTGTCTGGCAGATAAATGGTGTGCTCTGGGGGAGACAATGGAGCCGATGTTTCACGTGAAACATTTTAAATGAAATTTTTCTAAAAAAGTAGGAAATGAGTTTTAAGTGTGTTATACTATTAGGCAAGACAAGAACGGGAAAAAGCTGGAAATCGCTGTGCGGATGCCTGCGGGAAGGCTTTTTCCTGTCTTTCATGTGAGATAAAACCGAGGAAATGGAAGGAATACGGTATGGGACGAACGATTGCGATTGCAAATCAGAAGGGCGGCGTAGGTAAAACGACAACGGCGATCAACCTGTCGGCATGCCTGGCAGAGGCGGGACAGAGGGTTCTGGCGATCGATTTTGATCCGCAGGGAAATGCAACCACTGGTTTGGGATTGGAAAAAGAACAGATTGAAGATACAGTCTATGAGCTGCTTTTGGGCGATTGCACACTGGAGGACTGTCTGATGCGCGATGTTCAGGAAAATCTGGATGTTCTTCCTTCGGATTCGAATCTGGCAGGAGCTGAGATTGAACTTCTGGATGTGGAAAATAAAGAGTCGGTGTTAAACGGTTATCTGGAGACAATCCGCGATCAGTATGATTTTATTATCATCGACTGCCCGCCGTCGCTGAGTCTTTTGACGATCAATGCGCTGGTAGCGGCAGATACGGTGCTGGTGCCAATCCAGTGCGAATATTATGCGCTGGAAGGACTGAGCCAGGTACTCCGGACGATCGGTCTGGTCCGGAAAAAGATGAATCCGTCGCTGGAGCTGGAGGGCGTGGTATTTACCATGTATGATGCGAGAACGAATCTCTCCCTGCAGGTCGTAGAGAATGTAAAACAGAACTTAAATGAGCGGATTTACAAGACGATCATACCGAGAAATGTGCGACTGGCGGAGGCGCCGAGTCACGGAATGCCGATCAACCTGTACGACAGCCGTTCGACCGGTGCAGAGAGCTACCGTCTGCTGGCAGCAGAGGTGATCAGCCGGGGAGAAGAGCTGTAGGCAGGAAAATAACGGTGAAGTGAAATTCAGAAAGGATGCCTGCCGGGGCGTCGGGAGGTTCGTGAGGAGGAAGGAAATGTCAAAGAGAACGGGGCTTGGCAGAGGACTGGGAGCTTTTTTTGGAAATGATTACGAGAATGCAGAAGCGGGAAAAAGCAGCGCAAAGCCATCGGATGAAGCCGGAAAAAAGACTTCCGTTCGTGAGACGAAACAGGAGATAGAGAAAAAGAGCCTGGAAGAGCTGGATATGGTGCTTCCGGGATCTAAAAAACAGAAAAAATCGGCGTCTGCCGGAAAGACAGCTGCGAAAACAGTGGGAAAAGGCAGCCGCGTGGGAGTTGCAAAGGCATCCGGAAAGACGACGGCAGAAGGAAAAACCCGCACAACCGGGGAGATGGCGGCAAAATCGAAGATACAGACGGCAAAAGCGGAGCCGGTCGTAAAGATCGTTGAGGTGGAAAAAGAGAAATTTCTAAATATTTCGGAGATTGAGCCAAATGTCAGCCAGCCGCGTAAGATGTTTGATGAAGAACAGCTCGGAGAGCTGGCAGAATCCATCCGCCGTTACGGCGTGCTGCAGCCGCTTCTGGTTCAGAAAAAGGGCGATCGTTATGAGCTGATTGCCGGAGAGCGCCGGTGGAGAGCTGCAAAACTGGCAGGATTTCGGGAAGTTCCGGTGATCGTGCGCGAGTATACGAGACAGCAGACGATGGAGATCGCCCTGATCGAGAACGTACAGCGTGCAGATTTAAATCCGATTGAGGAGGCGAAAGCCTACCAGATGCTGATTCAGGAGTTTGGGCTGCGTCAGGAGGACGTGGCAGAGCGCGTAGCGAAGAACCGTGCGACGATCACGAACAGCATGCGTCTTTTGAAACTGGATGAGAGAGTGCAGGAGATGCTGATTCAGGACCGGCTTACCGGAGGTCATGCGAGAGCGCTTCTTTCGCTGGAAGATGGTGAAAAACAGTACCAGTTGGCGCTTAAAACAGTAGAAAATCATTTGAGCGTCCGCGAGGTCGAGCGTTTGGTGAAAGAGCTTTTGAAGCCGAAAAAGGCGAAAAAGAAAGCAGATCCGGAACGCGATATGGAGGTCTTTTTCAAGGATGTGGAAGAGAAGCTGAAAGGGGTTATGGGAACGAAGGTTTCGATCAACCGCAAGGATAAGAATAAAGGCAGAATCGAGATCGAATACTATTCATCAGCGGAACTGGAACGTCTGATTGAGCTTTTGGAGTCATTAAGACAGTAATCACACAAAATTCGTCCCAGGGGACGGATGATGGGAAATGAGGAATGAAAGATGGAGAGCAGTATTTTTAGCGGGATTGGCATCGATCCGGGGATTATCGTGATCGTTCTGGCGATCCTGACACTCATATCATTTATTGCATCCGTCATCTGTTTTTCGCAGTATAGGAAGTTGTATCGCAGATATGATATGTTTATGCGGGGAAAAGATGCGGAGACGCTCGAAGACACGATCATGGAACTGGTGGATGAGACCGAGTATCTGCGGGCAAAGGACGGAGATACAAAACGCCTGGTGGATTCGGTTGTCTCCAAGGCGCAGGCTGGATACCAGAAAACCGGTATTGTCAAGTACAATGCGTTTAAGGGCATGGGCGGCAATCTGAGTTTTGTCATTGCCATGCTGGATGATAACAACACGGGATTTGTGCTGAATTCTGTTCACAGCCGTGAAGGCTGTTACCTGTATCTGAAGGATGTCGTAGAGGGCAAGACCGAGGTGCTTTTAGGAAGTGAAGAGAAGGAAGCACTGGAGCGTGCGCTTGGGTATAAGTAAGGAAAATAAAGGATAGAAATGAGGCGGCTGTATGTGTTGGCAGCAGCTGCGGATTGTAGTTAGAAGGAGTCAATATGCATCGTTTTTTGCGAGCTGCCGGATTTAGTATGTATCAGAAGAAGAAGGACATCCGTGCCCTGCTTCGCTGTCTGGCGAGAGAGGCGGGAACCTCCAGCTGTCTTCAGCTTGACAGGGAGACCGAATTATATGAGATCAAGACAGAAGTTGCGCCGGGGATCGGCGTGGCGATGTATGGGGAGCTGAATGAGCAGGATGAGATGGAGATAGAGTATTATTATCCCTATATCCTGAACGAGGAGGTAACCTCGCGGGCAGAATGTTCCATTCAGCGTCATACGGAGAAGGAAACCTATGCGGGGCTTCTGGATGAGTATAAGGTAGGGCTTTCGCTGATCTTTTATCTCTTGAATCCGATCGAATACAGGGAGTGTTACCGGAAAGAGCGCGAGCGCTTACAGGTGACTTCGGTCAGCCTGGCAGGATTTGCCAATCGGGGCAAGGTGCTTCTTCCGATCAAAAAGACGGCGCTGCAGATTGAAAAAGCCAAAGTGGCGGCGAAAAACCGGGATGAACTTTTGGAAGCGGCAAAAAATGGCGACGAGGATGCGATGGAGTCTTTAACAATCGAGGATCTGGATCTCTATTCGATGGCATCGCGCCGGGCGACGAGAGAGGATATTTATTCGATCGTCGATACAACTTTTATGCCAAGCGGGATCGAGTGCGATCAGTATTCGATTTTAGGCGAGATCAAAGAGGTTATATGTAAGAAAAACCGGTTTACCGGCGAGGAAATCTATGATCTCAAGGTGGAATGCAACGATCTGTATTTCCGCGTGGGTATCAATAAGATGGACCTGCTTGGAGAACCGCTTCCGGGACGTCGGTTTAAAGGAAAAATATGGATGATGGGAACGGCTCATTTTGCGTAAATGCCTATAAAAAATCCTCGGATTCAGGTCCGGATGGAGATAAAAGCAAATGAGACGGTAGAACATAAATTGCATACGGAGCAGGTGGGAAGAGAAAATAGTTGCGGAACACATGAAAATGAATTATAATAAAGTGCAGTATGAAAAGACGATATATGTTTCACGTGAAACATATAAATCTCTGTAGCTCAGTAGGATAGAGCGTTCACCTCCTAAGGTAGAACCATGGCGGAACCCTTTTGAAGAAAAAGGGTAGCGTTTGAGGGTCACTTAAGGAAGCAAAATCTGAAAAATCAGAAGAGATAAGAAAGAGATAATTCATCACGAAAGTGATTGAGTTCATAAAGTTGGTCGCCGTGACCGAAAAGGCTGAAAAAGCCCGAAAATACGGCATTTGTTCCCATAGTTAAATGGATATAACAAGCGCCTCCTAAGCACTAGTTGAGGGTTCGATTCCCCCTGGGAACGTGCATTTTTTGCAGCAATGATCGTAAAAGCTCATTGCTGCTTTTTCTTTTTTCCGGTGCTCGTGAGCACCGAGAGAACACTTAAACGCAAATATTGAGCACCGAAATTTCTTAACGGGCACCAATGCAATAATTCAATCCTGGTACCGAACGGAGATAACTACAGCGTAGGATAAGGATTGGGGTGTCAATGAATGTAAATATGGTTTTCTTGCCTGAACAAAACAGGCCTGACGGATCTATCCGCTCAGATTAGATTAAGAATCTATTCTGGGCGGATTTTTTTCGTTACAGATATTTTAGAGGAGGATAGCTTATGGATAAAAAAACGGATGTAAGAGATCCGGATGAAAAAGTTGTTGAGATTGAAATGGAATGGTTAAGAGCATTTCCAAATCATCCATTTAAAGTGATCGGAGACAGTCAGATGATTGAGCTGCAGGACAGCATAAAAAAGTATGGTGTACTGAATCCATTGATTGTTCGTCCAAAGATTGAAGGCTACTACGAAATTATTTCTGGCCACAGAAGAAAATATGCGGCTGAGAAGCTGGGATATAAGAAAATTCCGGTAATCATTCGTATGTTGCAGGATGATGAAGCAGTAGTGATCATGGTCGATTCCAATTTGCAGAGAGAGCAAATTACACCAAGTGAAAAGGCCTATGCCTATAAGATGAAATATGATGCCATCAAAAAAAAGGCAGGCAGAAAGAATTGTAGTCAAGTTAACCACAATACAGGAAAGAGGAGTATTGACGTAATCGGAGAACTTTGTGGTGACAGTGCGAAGCAGGTGCATAGCAGTATCAAATCAAAAAGGTGGAGTTGGAAAGACGGTATCGTGCGTGAATTTAGGAATCGGATTGGCACAGGAAGGGAAAAAGGTTCTTCTGATAGATGCAGATCCGCAGGGCAGTCTCACAATTAGTTTAGGGTATGAGGAACCGGATGAAATGGAGTATTCTCTTGCAACGCTGATGCTAAATATTGTGAATGATGAAAAACTGAACATGGAAAAAACAATCCTTCATCATAAGGAAGGTGTGGATCTGATACCGGCCAATATAGAATTATCAGCGATTGAGGTATCTTTGGTAAACGCAATGAGCAGGGAACTGATTATGAGGTCACTTATTGAGAGATTAAGGGAATTTTATGATTTTATCATTATAGATTGTATTCAGAAGTAGTAGATACGAATGGAAGCGGACATGGTGCATTGGCAGGAGTTC
>NZ_CAKVZK010000038.1:0-24999 GCF_934835585.1 Clostridium sp. AF02-29
CCCGCTGCAATGCGGAAGTTTTTAATCACATGGCTCTTTCGGATTCCGGACACCTCATCGTGAAGCACCCGTTCCTGATACGGAAGCATCGTGTGAATTACCACATTCTGTACCCGCGAAAAGAACGGGTCGTCTATTTTTACCTGTTTCAAATCAATGAAACTTGTCTCCTTTTTTATCATTCACAGAAAACCTCCTGATTTATTATTCACTTATCCGTAAGCGCCTATCAATAATCTGAAAAAGACTTCTTTTTTTGTATGTTTTCTTATAAGTATACCATTCAAATAGCGGAAAAGCGATCTAACACATTTTGCATATTATAGAAAAGAATACGCGTATTTTTATAGAACAAAATCAGCCTGATTTCATTCTTTCTTTTTCTCTGATTTTTCTTTATTTTTCATTCATCCCCTCTTATTTTCCCAAGTAGAGTGTTTTATTTCTGCAAAGATAAGGGATTTTCTAAACAGATTCTTGCTGTTTTTCTCTCTATTTGATATAATAAAATTGATATTTTAAATTTGTTTAACAACCTGACAAAGTTGTCCTGTTTTTCGTTTGCTTCTCTGCGGTTCAGACAGGATTCCTGTTACGTGGCTGTTTTTATTTAAACGGGAGTACATACATCATGAATTTTATTAATTTAAACTGTCCGCCCCTTCCTTATTTTATCGTCGGAGGCGGATGTGTTTACCGCCCCGGCGATATCCATGAGCGCCGGACGATCCGAAATGTCTTTGATCTTATCTATGTTCACAGCGGAACTTTGTATCTCGAACAGGATCCGTTCCGCGTTGAACTGAATGCCGGGCAGTTTTTTATCATTACCCCCGACACCCCGCACCGCGGCAGCCGCGTCTGCCAGGAAAAGACCACGACGAGCTGGGTGCATTTCTATACCAACGGCAAATACAGCCTGTCCGATGAATTTTACCCGGACAACGTAACCCGGCGCGCCGCGCCGAAATTTTACTATTCGCCGCAGAATTTCATTCTCTCCCTGCCGCGCACCGGCACCGTGCCGGAAGCCAACCGGGAGAAGCTGGAAAAGTATCTGCAGCGGATGAACCTGGTTTCTTTCAGCAAATACACACAGAAAAAGAGCTTTCCGTCCTCCGTGCGGACGCCGTTTGAGCTCCAGAATGATTTCATTGAATTTCTCCAGGTTCTCTATGCGCCGTACTGCTACAGCCGCGAGAAGGAAAGCATCGCCCGGACGCTGCGCGACTATCTGGATGCCCACTACACGGAGGAGATCTCCTTAAACGATCTGGCGCGCCAGTATTCCTACAGCCCGTCCCACTTAATCCGCAGCTTCCACCAGGCATACGGCGCCAGCCCGATGCAGTACCTGAAAAAACTACGCATCGAACACGCCTCCCAGCTTCTCCTCCACTCCGACGCCACGATCCAATCAGTCGGTGAGATGGTAGGACTGCGGATCCCATCCTATTTTATCCGCGTATTTAAGCAGGAGATCGGCATCACCCCGGCGCAGTACCGGATGTTTTACGCAGAAGAGAATGGGGGGAGTGAGGCGCCTTAGAGGCGATTCACAGCTGGTGTTTTTTACTATCTATTTGTTTTCGTAAGAACTGTCATGAGCGTGGCAGTTCTTTTTTATACACAAACCAGTGAACAGTTTTTTAATGTATCTATCAGTTCCTCTACATCAGCTATTGTTTAAGTCAGTTATCCGCACATTGAAAATCCTTTATATTTAATGTAACACTGTGTGTATACAAAGGAGGAAATTCCGAATTGAAAACTGTCACGATTAAACTTCGCATTCATAAACTTCTGGCTGAAAAACGTCTGACGAAATACCGTTTTATCGCCATGACCGGGCTTGGCTATAAAAATGCCAGCCGGATTCTGGACAATGAAACTGAATCCATCCGCTTCAGCACCATCGCCCGCATCTGCTCCGCACTGGACTGTACGCCCGGCGATCTATTTGAAGTTCATGAGGAAGAAGATCCTTACGATGGAATGTATTAAACATTCGGAAACAAGTGATTTCATGTGCGGATCGCACGCAAAAAAAGAGCTGTCAACCGACGCTTTGCACCGGCTTTTGTGACAGCTCTTTTTGGTGATCCTATTTTTAAAAACAGAAGCGGTACCGCCTCTGAAAAGACAGTACCGCTTAACCTATCCGAATATTATATATAAGGTGTCCACCAGCAAGATACCTTACCAGTCATCCCGTCCATACTCTTCCCGCTCATCCAGGGCATCATCTACACCATCGGCATATTCTGAATCCCGGCGATAGCGATCCCAGTCATAATCATCGCCTTCCATAACATCATCATATCCTGCATCATAAGCCGCATAGGGATTCTGGAGATTCTTTTGCACCGGTGGTATTCCCCTCTGCACAGGTGTGTTTTTACGGCTCCGTTGTTTCAGTTCCCACAAGGGATCCTCTTCTATCCGCTTAAGATATTCCTCGTAGCTTCTTGATTCCTCTTCTTCTTTTTTCTTCTGTAATTCTATCAGCTCAGCCCGTTCTCTTTTTTTACGTTCCTCTTCTTCCCGTTTACTTTCTTCTATCTTCTCTGCCCTGTGCTGTTCACAGTATATGCCATCAAAGGCCAGATTGTAACATCCTTCTTCCCAGCACTTATACGGATATAGCAGAACCACGAGAAGTCCACAGCCCATCGCACAGATAAGCAGCGTACAGAGAGCCTGGCGATGCTTTCCAAACCAGTTTTTCATTCCTGCTGCCAGACGGTTTTCTTTTTTCTCTGTTTCCTTCTCAGATTCAGGACTCTCTTCTTTCTTTTTCTTCCGGGACTCCATCCACCAGGTCAGTTCGGCATCCAGCAAAAACAACGGTATCAGACATGTAAAGGTGCCAACAAACAGCATCAAAGCATTGCCCGAATCTCCATGCACGCTTCTCGCATACTGGTAATGGCACTCTTCGTCATACCAACTATACAGACTCCAGGCATATGCCCCCAGAATGCCGATCAGAACTATCCATTTTATCTGCTTTTCTTTCCGCAGGATTCTCATGACGAGAAGTGCTCCTGCCATCGCAAACAGGAAACCTATCTTTAGATACACCGGTGCCGCCACCAGAGAAATCCAGGCTGTATATACCGGATAAAAGACACCAATAACCACTATCACAATCATCAGAATTCCAGACTCCATAGCTATACCCCCTATTAAGTCCATCTTACCACAAATGCGGATGCTTAGGTGGGTTATTTATGCCCCTTGAAGAAAATATCCACTTATGATAGCCTGCCCCGGATTACAAAGGCACGTATATGCTTGCTGTATCTCCCTTGTAATGCAAAAAGCTGCCGCAGATCAGAAAGTTTTTTTCCGATCTGCAGCAGCTTTTTATCTCATTCTTATTATTTTCTTCCTATTCTCTTAAGCTCCAGAATCCTCTGGTTCCGGCTTCCGCGAAACTGCAGGGTCAGATCCTTCTCTGCTTCCACGAACTCTCCGTCCACCAGCACATCCACATAGGACAGCATCTCGTCTGTCACCTCTGTATGGACCACGCCGCCGGCTGCCAGATCCCGATCCCAGAGATAGCCGCTGTAGCACCAGATATCCTTCTCCGGATACGTCTCGCGCACCTTCTGAAGTAAATGTACCAGCTCCACCTGGTTTTCCGGCTCAAACGGTTCTCCGCCGAGCAGCGTAAAGCCCTGTATATATCCCGGCTCCAATGCCGCTAAAATCTCTTTCTCCGTCTCTTCTGTATATAACTGTCCATATCGGAAATCCCACGTCTCCGCATTGAAACAGCCCTTGCAGTGATGGCGACAGCCCGACACAAACAAGCTGACGCGCACGCCAGGACCGTTGGCAATATCATGCTTTTTGATGGTTCCGTAATACATATCTTCCTCCCCTAGACCAATGTACTCTCGGAGGCTTTCACCACATCCTACAGATGCAGCACCCGATCGCGGATCTCCTGGGTACGTCCCTGATTCCAGAACTGAGTTCCGATGTAGCCGCAGGTACGGCGTGCGACAAAGAGCTTGTTCTGGTCGCGGTTGCCGCAGTTCGGGCACTCCCACACCAGCTTGCCAGCCTCATCCTCAACAATCTTGATCTCGCCGTCATAGCCACACTTCTCACAGAAATCACTCTTGGTGTTCAGCTCCGCATACATAATATTATTGTAGATAAACTGCATCACAGAGAGAACTGCCGGAATATTAGTCTGCATATTCGGCACCTCGATGTAGCTGATCGCACCGCCCGGGGAAAGCTTCTGGAACTCTGCCTCAAATTTCAGCTTACTGAACGCGTCAATCTTCTCGGATACGTGTACATGGTAGCTGTTCGTGATATAGTTCTTATCCGTAACGCCCGGAATGATACCGAAGCGCTTCTGCAGGCATTTTGCAAATTTATAAGTCGTAGACTCCATCGGCGTGCCGTATACAGAATAGCTGATGTTCTCCGCTTCTCTCCACTCTTTGCATTTATCATTCAGACGCTGCATAACTTTCAGTGCAAATGGCTTCGCCTCCGGATCGGTGTGGGATTTTCCTAACATCCGCATACACATCTCATACAGACCTGCATATCCCAGAGAAATCGTAGAATAGCCGTTGTACAGGAGTTTGTCGATCGTCTCACCCTTTTTCAGGCGGGCAAGCGCACCATTCTGCCACAGAATCGGCGCCACATCGGAGATCGTGCCGAGCAGTCTCTCATGACGGCAGCGGAGCGCACGATGGCACAGTTCCAGTCTCTCATCGAGAATCTGCCAGAAACGGTCCATATCTCCCTCCGAAGAACAAGCCACATCGACCAGGTTAATCGTGACAACACCCTGGTTGAAACGTCCATAGAATTTATGCCTGCCGTTCGGCAGCATCTGGGAATCCTCTACCGTCAGGAAAGAACGGCAGCCCATGCACGGGTAAACCTCGCCCTTCTTTAATTCTTTCATAATCTTAGCGGAAATGTAGTCCGGAACCATCCGTTTCGCGGTACATTTCGCTGCCAGCTCAGTCAGGTGCCAATATTTCGAACCTTCCGTAATATTGTCCTCATCCAGCACATAGATAAGTTTCGGGAACGCCGGTGTGATCCAGACGCCCTTTTCATTCTTGACGCCCTGCATTCTCTGCAGCATCACTTCCTCGATGATCATCGCAAGGTCATCTCTGGTCCGTCCCTCCGGGACCTCGTCCAGATACATAAATACCGTGACAAACGGAGCCTGTCCGTTACAGGTCATCAGGGTGATAAGCTGGTACTGGATCGTCTGGATGCCGCTCTTAACCTCCTCGCGCAGACGGCGTTCGGTCACGCGGTTGATGATATCCTCATCCAGTGCCTCGCCGCACTCGGTGCGCTCTGCAATCACGTTCTTGCGCAGCTTCTGACGGCTGATGTCCACAAACGGTGCCAGATGCGCCAGAGTAAAGGACTGTCCGCCATACTGGTTGCTGGCTACCTGCGCCACGATCTGGGTGGTCACGTTGCAGGCCGTAAAGAAACTGTGCGGCTTCTCGATCATCGTCTCACTGATCACAGTGCCATTCTGCAGCATATCCTCCAGATTGATCAGGTCGCAGTTGTGCTCCTTCTGTGCAAAATAGTCGGTATCATGGAAATGGATGATGCCTTCCTCATGCGCGCGGACGATCTCCTCCGGCAGCAGCACACGCTTGGATAAGTCCTTGCTGACCTCGCCCGCCATGTAGTCACGCTGGGTCGAGTTGATGACCGGATTCTTGTTGGAGTTTTCCTGATTCACTTCTTCATTAATATGGTCCAAAAGTGCCAGGATGCCGTTATCGGTCGTGTTGGACTTGCGTTTTAACTCCCTGCGGTAGCGGTAGCGCACATATTTCTGTGCAACCTCATAACCACGCATCTCCATAATGCTGGTCTCTACCATATCCTGGATGTCTTCCACATTCACCGCGTGCGGCGTCTCCTGCACCTGCTCGGCGATCGTATCTGCAATCGCTTCAATCTGGTACGGGTTCATCTGGTGAATACGCTCCACATTGCCGTTCGCTTTCGTGATCGCATTTACGATCTTCGCCCGGTCAAAATGTACTTCTTCTCCATTTCGTTTGATTACATTGGTTGTTACTGTGTCTTCCATCCCTGTTCCCTCTCCTTACCCTTAAGCCCGTTTTATGACTTGTCTTCTATAATCTATAAATTGACTCGCCGGTTCCTGTTTCTGTGATTTCTCTTTCTACTTTTATGGCATACATCGAACATCCATCTGTATCCATTTCCCGTCCCCCAGCTTACTCTCATTTCCTCATTCATGAGAGCAGCGCCTTCTTCTGACAGGCTATTTTTCATGTCCGGATGCCTTCACTGACAGGATTCTTTTCCGTTCCGACTTGTCTTACGATTGGCTTTATTTTTGATTTGTATTTAGGTAATTTTTAGAATTACACACAAAATATTGAACTCGTTTTCTTTCATAACACAATATATAGTGTGTTCGTCGTGACGTATTTAAGCATACACCAATTAGATTAAAAATGGAAGAGGATTCCCCTATATTTTTTCGAATCAGAATTTTGCACAAAAATCATTTTCTCCCTTTACAAACACCCAAATCTGTGATCCCCTTTCCACGACGTTCTTTCCAGACTTATCCACCGTCCCATGTGCAAAACCCACCTCGTCATTTCTCCCATGGCTACATCCCATATACCCTCTGAGTCTCCTTCGCCCATGCCCTTATCTGTTTTAAAAATACCGAAAATAATGCTTTTTAAAATATTTTTAAAAATATTTAAAAAACTGTTGACATTTTATTCTGGATGGAGTAGAATAACACATGTCTTACGGATGAGGCATCCGCAAGAAAACAAAATAAGCGCCTTTAGCTCAGTTGGTAGAGCAGTAGACTCTTAATCTATTTGTCCAGGGTTCGAGTCCCTGAAGGCGCACTATCAAGTGCTTGTTTCGCAGACCGAGAGCTGTGGGGCAGGCACTTTGTGCGTTAGCAATGAGGCGTGCAAAGAAAAAAAGAGATGGCGGATGACGCGTTGTGCTTGCACATAAGCAGCATCCGTTATCTCTTTTTTTCTTTATAGGGCGAATGCCCGACAGCGAGGAAAAGCGCCAGCTTTTTCGAGCTGCCGCACGCCGGATTTCAAAGATGCGACTCTTTTCAAACTGCCCCACGCCGGACTCCAAAGACGCAGCTTTTACAGCGCCCGCCCAATCGCCTTCTCCACTTCCTTCTTTGAACTAGCGCCGACTTCCTTGCTGAACACTTCCCCATTCCGGAAAATAATCATCGTCGGGATCGACATAACCTTATACTGGACTGCAATATCCGGGTTCTCATCGACATTCAGCTTTCCGATCTTCACTCTTCCCTCATACTCACCCGCCAGCTGCCCGATCACCGGCGCCATCATCTGGCACGGACCGCACCAGTCTGCATAAAAATCAACCAATACCGGAATCTCCGATTTCAGTACCTCCTCCTCAAAATTCGCGGTCGTAAACTTCATCTCCATCACTCATTTCCTCCTTTCGTTCTATCCATACAGGCAGTCAACAGAAGTGCCCTGTTTCTCTTTACGACGGCTTCTTTTTACCGCCTCCCAGTGCCTTTGCTGCCTCTTCCATCGATTTTTTCCATTTTAACGCCTGTTTATTCAGTTCCACCTTATCGCTGGTCGCCTGAATAAGTTTTCGTGTAAGCTGCTTTTTAATATCCATTCCTGACTTCTGGCAAACGCTCTGCGCGCCTCGTTACCATTCATGTGAGTCCAGGTTTCTCACAAAAAGCACCGCCGCGCATCCAGCCATCCTTCTTTATATTATAGTAAATATATGCAGCTTTTATTTTCTTTATTCCGGCTCTGCCAGCTCAGATAACCGTTAAATACGACAAATTCCTGCTACCACCACGTTTTCTTACGGCACTTTCGGTTCCAAAAGTGCCTACCCGTGCCCAGTAACGATTTTCCTACCGCACTGCCACCAGCTTGCAGATCGGCTTGCCCTGCGCCGAGAACTTTGCCTCGTACTCGGTCATGACGTTGCCCTCTGCCATCTCGCTGTGGTGCAGGTCACGGGTATATTCTGTGATGCGCCAGCCCGCCTCCGGGATGGCTTCCAGGGAATAGGAAAATAAATCCTGGTTGTCCGTCTTGAACTCGACTCTTCCATTCTTCTGGAGAATCTGATCGTACACTGCCATAAATGGCGGCGAGGTCAGTCTCCGTCTCGCATGGCGGTCCTTCGGCCACGGATCCGAAAAATTCAAATAAATCCGCTCTACTTCCCCCGGTCCAAAAATCTCTGCCAGTTCTCTGGCATCCTCACATAAGAAATAGATATTGGACAGTTCCATCTGTTCTCTCTTGCGGATCGCCTTTAAAAGAACCGTCGAATATTTCTCAATACCCACAAAATTCACATCCGGGTTGCGGGACGCCTGCTCCAAAATAAACTGACCTTTACCCATACCCACCTCGATACGGATCGGATGGTCATTTCCAAAAATCTGCTGCCAGGTTCCCTTCTTCTCCTTCGCCCCATGAACCACATGCGGGGTTTCTTCTATCATCTGCTCTGCGCCCGGTATATGGCGTAATCTCATCTTCGTTCCTCCTGCTGTCTACAATCTGCGCCGTCCCGGATGGACTTTCTTCCGTACCGTATCATTCCGTTGAGACGCCCCGGCTTACCCGCCGGATCTATCCTTATCTTACCATTGAAGCCCCCATTTCGCAAGCAAAGGTGCTCTATTTTCGCACCATTTTACGATCCCCGTGTTACTGTTCACGCATACGTGCCCAGTAACGGAATTTGCCGTGGCTTCGCATTTAAATACAGCAAATTCCTGCTGCCCCCACGTTTTCTTGCGGCACTTTCGGTTCCAAAAATGCCTGCCCATAAACAGCCTCCACTCTCCTCCATGCCGTCCTTTCTAATCCGTCCGACTTTGTGTCCTTTTCTTACGAATTTCATAACTTTTCCAATTTTTATCATTTTATAGATGAATAATTCAAGCGATTATATTATAATAATTTTAGAACAAAACCAAACATACGGTCACGAAATGACTGCCGTCTTTTCACCCGTTCGCCGGACATTCAAAAGTCAGTATCCGTCCGGGAACAGCCGCCGGCACACCGGTTTCGGACCTGCATCATATACACAGGAGGATATGCCTATGGGAACAACAGCTAACACAGGTCAGAGCACCTGGGAACAGATCCACGGCGGGGTCCGCGAGACCGAGCGCCTGATCGGACAGAAGAATTATAACCTGGCGATGGTGAAAGCCCGCCAGACCCTTGAATACATGGTCAAATGCCTCTGCGAGCGGTATGGCATTCTGGAAACCGGTCTTCTGGAGATGATCGACGCCCTCTACAGCGCCGGAAAAATCAGCAAGACCACCTGCGAACATTACCACAAGATCCGCACGATCGGCAACAAGGCGATCCATGAGGGAGACAACAGCGCCTACAACGCCAATCAGGCGCATCACCTTCTGTCGCAGGAGGTCTACACCTTCGCAAATGACTACAATGACACAAAAAAATCCACCCGGGCTTCCCGAAGTGCAGCTCCAACCCCCGCTTCTTCCCGCCTTCGCGGGAACAGCCGACATTCCTCTGCCAGCTCTGGAAACGGAAAACCTGCCGGCACACGTTCCGGCAGCTCCGAGGGACGCCGTCCGCGCGCCTATGCAGGCGGTCCGTCTTTTGAATTTCGAAGCATTATTAAACCAGTGCTTCTGATTATTATTATCATCCTGCTGCTTTTGATCATCAAGATGATACGCCCTGCGACGGATGCCAAACCGGATTCTACTGCAGCCGTCAGCACCGAATCGCTGGCTCCAGAAACCGAGGCAGAGACCGTTGCCGCAGAATCGACCGTTTACCGGACCACCGACACAGTCAATGTCCGTCCGGAACCATCCACCGACACCGACAGGATTGGTGTTCTAGCACCAGATACCGATGTGGAATATCTCCGTGATTACGACGAAAAATGGGCGGTAATCAGCTACAACGGACAGGAAGCCTACGTTTCCAGAGACTTTATCCGGCAGGTTTCGCAGTAATCAGCCAAAAAAGGAACCATACATGCAGTGATTCTTCTCCCTGACATACATGGTTCCTTTTCATTTTCTTTGTACAATGGTTCATCACTTTCGCAATTATACTTTCCGCAATGAATCCCTGAATTTACTCAACTCAAATTTTACTTCAAATCCCGAATTTTCTCCGCCAGCGGCACAATCTCCTCCAGCGAATTTAACTCATAGTCCGCCAGACTCCGGTCAAAGGAAAAACGGTTATCGATGAGCGCCGCCACTGTCATTCCCGCGCAGTGCCCCGCCGTGATGCCGACCGTCGAATCCTCAATCACAAGGCACTCCTCCGGCTGCAGGCCCATCTGCTCCGCCGTATAGAGGTAAACCGCCGGATCCGGCTTGCTGCGCTTGAACGTACTCGCACTGATCATCCGCTCCAGACGGGACGCCACGCCATTTTCCTTTAAAATGCGCTCCACCTGCTCAATATTCGTCGCGGATGCGACCGCCAGCCGGAAGCCCTTTGCTTTCAGGCGATCCATCACATCCAGAATCTCCGGGCGGAAGATCGAGAGATAATCAATCGAATTAAAAATGTCCGTCCAGCGCCCCAGATACTCGTCATGCAGCTCCTGCCAGGTCTGACCATTGTGGATCGCCTTCTCCACAACCATCCAGCAGTCCTGCTTCGTCGTCCCCACCGTCCCGTGCAGACTCTCCAGAGTCACCTCCGGATTTTTCGTTTTTGCATATTCATACAGATAATTCAGATAAATTCCTTCACTGTCAATGATGACCCCATCCATATCAAAGATGACTGCCTTTATCATATTCGTATCCTCTCTCTTTCTGCTCCAGATTATAACATCTCCCCCCAGTATACAGGAATCCCCCGCCAGCTGGCAAGCCCCTATTCCACCCTCCCGCCATTCTTTCGAAAAATTTATTACTGTTCACGCATCGTGCCCAGTAACGGAATTTACCGTGGCTTCGCATTTAAATACGGCAAATTCCTGCTGCCACCATGTTTTCTTACGGCACTTTCGGTTCCAAAAGTGCCTACCCGTAAACAGTAACAAAAATTTCACATATTTTTCCATTCCGCGCCTTTTCATGCTTCCCCGAAACTGTTATACTGGATAGCGAAGCGGAAACTTTAACATACAGAGCCGTTTCAAGGAAAATAGAACAAACGACCTCTTTACAAATTTATCACATAAAATGAAAGGCTGCAGCTGTACCACAACCTGACAGCCGCGAAAGGTTTTATATGACACAGAAAAAAACATATTTAAGCTGGCTTCTGGGGCTTATCTGTGCTTTCAGTCTGATGATCGTGTTTCTGATCACCTCGGTGGAAGCCGTCGCCTACTGGACGCCGCATTATTATGAAAATGAATATACCCGCTACCAGGTTGCCGATGATGTCCATATGGAGATGGACGACCTGCTTTACGTGACGGACGAGATGATGGCGTATCTGCGCGGCAGCCGCGACGATCTGAACATTGACACCGTCGTAGACGGGACGCCGCGCGAATTTTTCAACGCCAGGGAGAAGGCGCACATGGCGGATGTCCGCAACCTCTTTCTCGGAGGACTGGCGCTGCGCCGCCTCTGCCTGTTTCTGGCAGCGGCATCGGTTGCACTGCTGGCACTTTTAAAGCTTCCGTTAAAACATCTGCTGCCACGGATGCTCTGCGCCGGGACGGTTTTATTTCTGGGCGTGACCGCCCTGCTTGCCGGGATCATTTCCACTGATTTTACGAAATATTTTATTATTTTCCACAAAATCTTCTTTACCAACGATCTCTGGCAGCTCGATCCGCGGACCGATCTTCTGATCAACATCGTGCCGGAACCATTTTTCATGGACACCGCCGCCCGGATCGGCATCACCTTCTGCCTGATGACCGGCGCCCTGTTTTTTCTCTGCCTTGCATGTATCCTGCGGGAACACCGCAGGGGCAAATCAGGGGCAGAAAATTCCGGAAATTCCGGAGGCGGCAGCTCTCCAGGTAGTTCCAGCCACCCGGCTGCTCCGGATTTGAAGACGAAAACAGCTGGCAGCACAGGCAGCAAGTTGTCCTTGTTTTTAATTGGTACACTTTTTCTGTCCCTGCTCGCCGCCCCGATGCAGGCGCTTGCCTCCACTGAATGGCCGTCGGACATTTCGATTGCCTCCGATGCCGGGATCGTCATGGACGCCAACACCGGAGTCGTTTTATATGGAAAAAACATCCATGAAACCTACTCTCCCGCCAGTATCACGAAGGTTCTGACCTCCCTCATCGTTCTGGAGCACTGTTCCCTCGATGAGACGGTCACCTTTTCCGAGAGCGCGGTCTACAACGTGGAGTCCAACAGCAGCAGCGCCGGATACGATACAGGCGATACTGCCAGCGTCAAGGACTGCCTCTACGCCCTGCTTTTAAAATCAGCCAATGAGGCTGCCAACGCCCTCGCCGAGCACGTTGCTGGCTCCGCTGATGCATTTGCTGTTTTGATGAATGAAAAAGCCGCCGAGCTTGGGTGCCAGGATTCGCATTTTGCAAATCCGAGCGGTCTGAATAACGAGGAACACTATGTCAGCGCCTACGACATGGCGCTCATCACGCGGGCGGCATTTGAAAATCCTACGTTTGCCAAGATCGTCGAGACAACCTACTATAAACTGCCGCCGAACCAGAAAAATCCCGAGGGACAGGGCATCTCCCCGGGCAATAAGCTGGTCAAAAAGAACTGGCCGCAGTACTACCGTCCGGACGTCCTCGGCGGCAAAACCGGTTATACCTCCATCGCCCTCAACACACTGGTCAATGGTGCCAGACAGGGCGATACGACACTGATTACCGTCATCCTGCACAGCAACAACACGCAGTATGAGGATACCAGCCGGCTGCTCGACTTTGGATTTAACAATTTCCAGTCGGTCAAAATTGCAGATTATGATCAAACTTTTTCAAATATCGGAAAAGATTTGAAAATTGCAGATGTATCTACCGCCGGGGGCGAATCCCTGTCCATCGACCCAGATAGCCGCGTGGTACTTCCAAAAACAGCGGATTTCTCGGAGACAACGACCTCCTTCGACTATGAGATCCCGGCTGGCGCACCGGACGGCACGATCGCCTGTGTCACTTATTCGCTCGGCGAACACAAGGTTGGCCAGGCATATCTGACCCTCACCGACAGCAGCCAGACAGCGGCAGATATTCCCGAAAAGCTTGTATCCCAGACGGCAACAGCTGCCGCGCAGGACAGCTCCGACACTGCCCTTTCAGACGGCTCCTCGGAGGCCTTGCCGCTCTCCAATCCGCCCGAATCGGCTGCTAATCAGGAAAATAGTTCCACCGGTAAATCCTTTGGACAGCTGTTTCATATTTCCGTCCGCGTTCCACCGGCATTCATCGCCGCACTGACCGCCATTCTTGTCGTGATCGGCGCGGTCACCGCCGGCATCCGTTTTCTCCAGATGCAGCGCCGCCAGGAGGAGGACGCCCTCGCAGAACGCCGCAGACGGCGCGCGGAACGTCTGCGCGACAGCGGAATGTCCGAAGCAGATTTCGACCTGATGATGCAGGACCGCCGAACGGCGCTGGCTAAAAAAAGGAAGAAACGATCGCATAAAATCCCATAACTGACACAAAAAGAGTTACCAGATGTGGAAATTCTCTTCTTTTACCTTACTCTAAACAGGCAGGAGAAACATTTCCATATCCAGTAACTCTTTTCTATGAATTTTTTCTTTTCTCTAATTCCTATTTCATACGCTCCATCCGCTCGGCCACCTTCACTCTACTCGGCTGTTTCTGCCGCCTTTCCAGACTTCTTCGCCTTGTTGCGTTCCGCGCGCTTCTTCTTCGTTTCCTCCTTCTTCTGCTCCACGTAGGCCGCTCCCTCTTCACCGACCAGCTTCGTCGTCTTAACAGCAAAGAACGATCCGTCCTCCGACTTCTTCATCCGGATCTTTCCCTTCATATAACCGTGCTCCGGGCAGACCGCCAGACAGAAGTAAAATTTCTGGTTTGAGGAAAACCAGCGGATCTTTTTCCGCAAGGTACGGCGGCATTTGTAACAAACCATCTCCGCCACACGCCGTTCCTCCAAAATCTCTTCCTTCGTATCATGCTCACGCGACACAAATTTCGCATATTCTGGAAATTCCAGGTAGATCTCTTCCTCCTCCGTCAGCGGCGGCTGGTAATAATCCACTGAAACGTACTCCATCATGCTGTAAAAGTCCATCTCACTCATGACACGCCCCGTGTAGTACGCATCATCCAGCGCCCGGTGGAACGGGCGGTCTTCCGTGAGGTGCAATTCCTCTACCACGGTATCTAACGACTCCTTTTGCTTGGTGCCGTGGATCAGGGCATAGATTTTCTGCAAATCATAATAGAGAAGCGGCGATGGAAACTGCAGCTCCATCCCGTGATATACCATATTCCGCTGCAATTCGGTCAGATCCATCGAGCCCCACGTACAGAACCGGTAATCATCCCCGCACCATTCTAAAAATTCGGTCATCGCACGCACAAAATCCTCGCCTTCTGTGTCAAGCTGCTCGATCGACATATGCGTCACTTCTGATATCTTATAATGCATCTGCCGGTACACCCGCGGGCGGATCAGACGGCGAAATTCCGAAATGATTTGAAGATTTTTATTTAATTTTACCGCGCCTATCTCAATAATCTCAAATGGAAGCCGGTTCATCGAGCCTTCCTTGCCCGCCGGACTCTGGTTCCATTCCAGATCCAATACTATAAACTGTCCCATAATTCTCGTCTCTTTGTAACGGTTCCGTTTTCTACGCGTTACCTCTTACTTTTCTTTCTTCACGTTGTCACTGTCCATAACTTTACCACAAATCTGTGTATAAGTCCATATTAGGTTACCGGGCACACATGCGGGGACAGTAATATTTTTGTTACTATACACGGGTAGGCACTTTTGGAACCGAAAGTGCCGTAAGAAAACGTGGTGGCAGCAGGAATTTGCCGTATTTAAATGCGAAGCCACGGCAAATTCCGTTACTGGACACGTATGCGTGTACAGTAACATATTTTTTACATAGAACCACTGGCAGAGTGCTTCCATCTTTGCTATACTTCATGATAGAAAGAAGAAGCATTTCTTTTATCAGAATGCTTTCTTCTAAGCTTTATTATGCACCTTGGGAGGGGCTGCTTATGGATTTAATACAACAATTTATCGATACATACAAGATGAAATGGACATTCTACGACGCAGCCGGACGGCTCGCGGCAGAGAAACTCCAGCTCGCCCTGCAAAATGCCGGTATCCGGGCGATCGTGACCTCTCGCGCCAAGAATCCCGCCAGACTCCGCACAAAAGTGCAGCGGCGCAATTCCAGACGTGAAGAACCATACCAGACACTCGAGGAAATCTACGACGACATTGCCGATCTGTCCGGTGTACGCGTCTCCCTGTATTTCCCCGGTGACCGCGGCAAGGTAGATGCGATCATCTCGGAGCTTTTCAACATCCTGGAATTTAAACAGTTCCCGGAACAGTCGAAACCCCCGACTTACCACAAACGGTTTTCCGGCTATTGGGCGAACCATTACCGCGCGCGGATGCGCGATGAAATTTTGAATGAATCACAGAAAAAATACGGATCGGCGCGCATCGAGATCCAGGTGGCGTCCCTGATCATGCACGCCTGGTCCGAGGTTGAACATGATCTGATTTACAAGCCAATGCAGGGAACTTTATCCGAGGAAGAGCTGTCGATCTTAGATGAGTTAAATGGTCTGGTCCTTGCCGGCGAGATCGCGCTGGAACGCCTACAGGCAGCCGGAAATGAGCGGCTCCGCAGCCGCAATGCCGCGTTTGGAAGCCAGTACGAGCTGGCGTCCTATCTCTATAATTTCCTGAGCAGCCATCTCAAAACCGAGGACATCGAGCTTCGAATGGGAAATATTGCCCTGCTCTACCGGCTTTTGCAACGTTTACAGCTCACCGGTCTCAAAGATATTACCCCGATTCTGCGGTCTGTCAAATTTGAAAAGGATCGGCGCACCATTTCCCAGCAGATCATCGATCAGATTATCTCCGGCAATGAAAAGCGCTACCAGTGCTACCAGGAGCTGCGGACGGAACCGGAGACCGCCTCACCGGAAACCCTGCAGGCAGTCAACCAGTTCCTCGAGGAGTGGGTACCATTAGAGCGCCTGCTCAACAAAACTGCACGGCGCACCTCGACGCGTTCCCGCGGTGCCTTCAATATCAATACACTCAAGCGGATGGATCTCTTTGACAAAGAAATGATCAACCAGATTGTCCAGCTCCGCAAGCTGCGGAATGTCCTGATCCACGACATCGAGCTGCCGGACCAGACACAGATTCTCCGCTATACGGAGGAAGCGAAAGCACTTCTGGCACAGCTGACCGGACAGCATGACGCAATGGCAGACGGAGAAAACGGTGAGAAAAACAGCCACGCAGAAAACACATAGGACACAAACGCGCCAATCACCAAAAATGCAAAACACCAGATAACAAAAAAACACAACGATAAAAGCCATCCAGTTTTTAGCCGGATGGCTTCTTTCTTTTACATATTTGATTCTTTTCAGAACCGCTTCCAACATCGAAACACGATGTTTTACATTCTAATTTTGCATTCTAAATTCAGAAGCTTCTTAAATTAGAAATCAACCTCTGTATCATAGAAGCAGCAGGTCAGAAGTTTCGCCATCTGCTCCGGATTGATCGAACGCGGGTTGGAACCGGTACATGCATCGCCAACTGCCAGCTCTGCCACGGTTGCCAGTTTGTCATTGAATTCTTTCTCGTCAATGATTCCGCCCTCATAAAGCTTAATGCTCGGAGCGATATTTAACTGCTTGTTCATCTCTTTGATCTCGGCGATCAGAGCGTCAACCAGAGCCTCGTCGCTGTCTCCCTGTAAACCGATGAACTTCGCGATATCTGCATAACGGGAAGCTGCCTCTGGTTCCTTGGAGTTAAATTTAATAACCTTCGGAAGATACATCGCATTCGCTGCACCGTGAACGATATGTCCGCCGGAGTAAGCTGCACCTGTCTTGTGTGCCATGGAATGGACGATACCAAGCAGTGCATTGGAGAATGCCATACCTGCCAGGCATTGTGCGTTGTGCATACGTGCTCTCGCTTCTTTGTCGCCATTGTAAGATTTAACCAGATAGGTATGAATCATCTTGATTGCGTGAAGTGCCAGCGGGTCGGTGTAATCACAATGAAGTGTGGATACATACGCCTCGATCGCATGGGTCATCGCATCCATACCGGTGTTTGCGGTCAGCTTCTGCGGCATGGTCTCAGCCAGCTCCGGATCCACGATCGCTACATCTGGTGTGATATTGAAATCTGCTAACGGATATTTGATACCCTTATGATAATCGGTAATAACGCTGAATGCCGTAACCTCAGTTGCTGTACCAGAAGTAGACGGAATCGCGCAGAATTTTGCTTTTGTACGCAGTGTCGGGAAATTGAACGGAGTGATCAGATCCTCAAACTTGGTATCTGGATACTCGTAGAATGCCCACATCGCTTTCGCTGCATCAATTGGAGAACCACCGCCGATCGCTACAATCCAGTCCGGACCAAATTCCTGCATAAGCTTTGCGCCCTTCATAACGGTCTCAACGCTCGGATCTGGCTCTACTCCCTCAAACAGAGCCACTTCCATGCCAGCTTCTTTCAGATAATCTTCTACTTTCTGAAGGAAACCGAAGCGTTTCATGGAACCACCGCCAACGACAACGACTGCCTTTTTGCCTTTCAGATTTTTCAGTTCCGCTAAAGATCCTTCTCCATGATAGAGATCCCTCGGTAATGTAAATCTAGCCATATTGATACTACCTCCTGTTAATTTTTTAACCACCCTATGCCCAGATTATAGCACGCATTCTGGTGGATTTCAACTGTTTTAACTATTCACTTTTGATATATTTGTGTATTTTTCAAAAATTTTACATTTTATTACTTTGATTTCCATAGAAACTGCGTTCTTCGCTTGTCAATCATCCAACAAACTGCTTCTTTTCTCCATTTTGAACCGTTCCTTTTCTGTCTGCATAATCCCCCTGTGCCTTTGCCTCTATCATAAAGAATTCCTGCTGCCACCATGTTTTCTTACGGCACCTTCGGTTCCAAAAGTGCCTACCCGTAAACAGTAACGGAATTTCTCCACTCCTATTTCCATGCAAAATCTTATCTTGACATCCCTGTTTTTCCGTACTATAACAAGGGCAAGCATAAGCCGCCTGTGCGCTTATGCCCGTTTCATAGCACCTTACAGATTATATCTGTACAAGACTGACACGGAGGACATTATAATATGAAACAAAACTCACGAATCCAACTGGAAAACACCTTGATCGGCGCACTTGGCGTTCTTTCCCTTGTACTTTTTATTCTCAGCTTCCTGCCAGGGCTGGGACTGGCAAACCGCGTCGGTATCCTTCTGGAAATGGGGCACATGGTACAGCGTGCCTTTTCTGTCGTGCTCTTCATCCTGACCTTCCAGCTTTGGAAACGGAAGCGCGCCGCCTGGAACATTGCTGTTCTCCTGCTGTTTTTAAGCTTTTTACGCGGGCTGACAGCACTTTCTTCGCCTTTGTATCTTCCATTTCATCTGGCAGAAGCCGTATTATTTCTGCTTCTCCTGTGTTTTCGGAAGGACTTCTGCTGCCCGTCTGACCGGCGCAGCCTCGGACGCTCTCTCCTGTTTCTGCTGCTGGCACTGGCAGGCATCATCGTCAATGCCGGTATCAGCTATCATTTTTCGGTAAAACCGCTAGGAGAAACCTCACTTGACTCACTGATGGATAGTCTCATTCAGGGTACTGCCATGATTTTCGGCATGGGAAATCCGAGCAATGTTTCACGTGAAACACATGTAGTCGAACTGGTTACATTCTGGTTCAGCTGGGGCTGCATCCTCGCCTCCATTCTGTATGCGGTCCGCCCATGGCTGCTGCATCCAGTCAGCCATGCTTCGGATTTGATGCATGCCCGCACCCTCGTCAACCTGTACAGCCAGAATCCCAGCGCCTATTTGACGCTGGAGGATGACAAGCTCCTATATTTCGGTCACAAGGTGGACGGCGTCATCCCCTACGGAGTCGTCGGCAGCACCATCGTTATCAACGGCGATCCTATCTGCGCGGACAGCGATTTTCCGGTTCTCCTGGCAGAATTTAAAGAATTTTGCCAGCGCAGCGCTCACAACCTGTTTTTTATCAGCGTCACTGACCATTTTCTGGAAGAATATAAGAAGCAGGGCTTTGGATGGGTCAAAAACGGGGAGGAAGCCCGTTTCCACCTTGCGGACTATGAAATCTCTGGCAAGAAAGGCGCCAAGATGCGTATGAACATCAACCACGCCCGGAAAGCCGGGGTCGTCGTCCATGAATACTGCCCGCTGAAACAGCGGGATGCACAGATTGAGGCAGATCTGAACCGCATCACGAACGAATGGCTGCAACAGAAAAAGAGTTCGATGCTGACTTTCGTTATGGGAACTGTCGGGCTGGAAAATCCGATGGACAAGCGATATTTCTACGCCACCGACGCCGACGGAAAAATCGTGGCATTCATCGTGTTTGTCCCATTTCTCGGCAAAAGAGGCTACATGGCGGACGTCACCCGCCATGGAACCGGCGCACCGAGCGGCGTGATGGAGACGATTCTTTACGACGCATTTCAGGTTTTCAAAGACGAGGGCATTGAGTATGGCAGCCTCGGTGTTGCCCCGCTCGCTGGCTTGGAAAATGACAGCCCTAATCCGGTCGAAAAGCTGCTCTGCTTCGCTTACGACCACCTGAATGACTGTTATGGATTCCGCGACCTCTACCGTGCCAAGGAAAAATACAGCCCGACCGAATGGGTTCCTTCCTATTATATTTACCTGCCGAAGATTCCAACACCAGACATGTTTTATGCCCTTGTGACGATTCAGAATCCGCATCAGATCCGCGAGGCAGCGGAGGATCTGGTAAAAGGATGGGCGCAGCGACTGAGAAACAAGAGGACTTCCCCGACACATCAGAGTAAACCATCTCGCCAGGTAAGTTGGGCTGCTTCTTCCAGCACGAAGCAGCCCGACACAAGAAAGCAGCCAGATGCAGATAAAAAGGCAGACTAAACTTAGCTTTTATCATGCTGGATGCAGCCTGATAAATTTCATTTTTTCACCAGAAAAGAGGCACTCTTACGATGAAACATTCCGGTTATCTTACCACCTCCGGCGCAGAAATCTACTATGAACAGTACGGTTGCGGCACACCGCTCCTTATCCTGCATGGAAACAGCCAGTCCCTTGCCGTTTTTTATCCATTTCTGCGCACGTTTCTGCCCGATTTTCAGGTAATTCTGATGGACAGCCGGGGACATGGACGTTCCCGGCTGTCTGTCCACACAGCGCTCCACGGGTTCTCTACAGAGGATATGGCAGACGACGTTATCGCCCTGCTTAACCACTTACATCTTTCCTCCGTCCACCTGCTGGGATTCAGCGATGGTGCCAATATCGGGCTGGAGATCGCATGCAAATACCCGGAGCGGCTGAAAACGCTCATCTGTATCAGCGCCAACGCCTCACCGGACGGGCTGCTCACGCCGCTGCACCTTGCCGCCCAAATGCTGCACAGCATTTTAAATCTCCTGGGGAATCTCCTGCTGCCTGTTTTAAAATGCAGCTTCTCTTCTGCCTCTGCATCCTCCGGGTCCTCTGCGGTCTCTGCACTGTCCACCCCGAAAGTTTCCCTGCCATTTCAGAAGAATTTCTCTGTTTCCGCCACATCCGCAGTTTGTGCCGACAAAGAAAGGCAATGCCATTTCGGATCAATTTTCCCCCGGATTCCGGCAGAACAAAAAAAGAAGCCTGACTTTCTTACCCGGCTGACGCACCGCGTCCTCCGCCGTCGAAATCTGACTTCTCTTTTACTTCACTCGCCCCGTTTAAGTGCCCGGAAATTGCAAACCATCTCCGTTCCTGTGCTGCTGATCGCCGGAACCCGGGATCTCATTAAGCCCTCACACTCCCGCTGGTTAGCAAGGCAGATTCCAACCAGTCGGCTTCTTTTAATGACCGGGGGACGGCATACTTCCATATTCCGGACACCGACGCCTTATCTGCGCGCAATTCTGGCATTTCTGCGCCGCAGCTAAAGTCTCCTTACTCTTCCTGCTGCTCCGCTTTCCTTGCTCCATTCACTTTTAGGTTCTATACTTTTCCTCTTCAAGCATCTCTACCGGACAGCATCCGCAGCTGCGGTGTTTCGAGCACTCAAAGCACCTCTCAGCACAACTTCCGCCCATTATCCACTTCTTCCTTCTGGCAGATCTCATCCAGCACCCAGTTTCCATCTTCCAGAACAAACCTCCAATATTCGAAGAAATCTTCCATTTTCCGGGAGCCCTTCAAAAGTTCTCCTGTTTCTTCGTGATACACATAGTCGATCATCTTTCCATGGATCAAATACCAGATATAGTCGCGGTCGTCGCCGTCCTCATTCTCCGCTTCCACCAAAATCGCATCCAGAAGCTGGATTCCTTCCATGACAAACACCTCATGGCGCATCCTGCTCCACTCAAATTTCGTCTGAAACTCCTGCTGCATCTTCTGGCTCAGGTAAGGATACCCTTTTTCCAGATCACGATCCCGCCAGCATTCCTGAATCCGGTAATATGATTCCCGCACCCGCTCCTGTATCTCACTCCGATCCCAATGATCTTCTCCGATGGAAAATTCTTTCAATTTTTCACGGGCTACTGCCTGTTTCTTTTTTGCCCGGTGCAGGTATGTAATGGTTCCGGCACTTCCCAGAATCACAAAGGTTCCCGTAAGCAAAAGCGCCTGAAACGCACCCGCCCGTCCGCCTTGTCCCCGGCTGCTGCTTGTATGATGATGGGAAGAACCACCTCCGCCACCTCCGCCGCCTCCGCCGCCGGAAGCACCTCCCGCTCTGGCAAAGGCGGTAAAAGATCCAAGAACCATCATGGCTGCTGTCAGGCAAAGCAGACGGACGAACGTTTTCCGGCACAGGTGACCTTTCTTTCCCAATCTGGAACCCACCCTGATTCCGCCGTTTTCATTTTCTCCCCTGCTTCTCCCCGTTGCTTTCACATCTCTCATATGAATTCTCCTAAAATCTCCCACACCTACTCGTGCTGCTGATCCTCCGGCTCCCTGCAGACATCCACCCAGCCTTTCGCTCCGGACACTTCTTCCAACTCCGGGATCGTGAGACGTACCGCGCTGTGGTCGTCTCCTGCTGCCGGATAAACCGTCTCAAAACGCTTCAGGCTCTCATCCAGATACACTTCAATTCCATCCTTGATACCAAACGGGCAGACCCCACCCGGCGCATGACCGGTAACCTCCTCCACCTGCTCAAACGGGATCATCTTTGCTTTCACGTGAAACGTATCTTTATATTTCCGGTTATCCACTTTCGCAGTACCTTCTGTCAAAATCAATACCGGCTGTTCTCCCTGCAAAAAAGACATCGTTTTCGCAATCATCCCCGGCTCCACGCCTAATGCCTCCGCTGCCAGCGCAACCGTCGCTGTGGACTCTTTTAACTCAATAACATGATCCAAAAATCCGGCTTTCTTTAAGTAACTTTCTGCTTTTTCCAGTGACATGGTTGTTTTCCTCCCGTATCCTCTATCGATTGATCTGCCGTATCAATTTCTTTTATATTTTAGAACTCATTCATCTTTCCCATCATATCACACTTTCATTTTCCATATCAATATTTCTATAGACGAAAAAAGACGGTTCCCTGCATTTGCCAGAGAACCGCCCCCTATTTCATTAATTCCTATTTTCAAGATCGTTCAGACCGCTTTTTGTAAAACCAACACAGATTTTTTGCAAATCTATCTCCAGATTTCAGATCCAAATTCCGACTTTGTTCGATTCCCTCTTATCCAGTTCCGTCCTGTATTTATCACTTCTCCCCGAAAAATAATTCCACATCGCTCTCCACGCTGTCAATTCCCGCGATTCCAAACTTTTCCACCAATACATTTACCACGTTCGGACTTAAAAATGCCGGAAGCGTCGGTCCAAGATGGATATTCTTGATACCGAGTGAGAGAAGCGCCAGAAGAACAATGACCGCCTTCTGCTCATACCAGGCAATGTTGTAAATAATCGGCAGGTCGTTGATGTCATCCAGCCCAAAAATCTCCTGCAGCTTCATCGCAATGACCGCCAGGGAATATGAATCATTGCACTGCCCCGCATCCAGAACACGCGGAATTCCTTCAATATCGCCCAGATTCAGCTTATTGTAGCGGTATTTCGCACAGCCAGCCGTCAGAATTACCGTGTCCTCCGGCAGCGCCTTTGCAAAATCGGTGTAGTAAGTGCGGCTCTTAGCACGCCCATCACACCCCGCCATGACGACAAACTTTCGGATTTTTCCCGATTTGACCGCATCCACTACCTTATCTGCCAGCGCCAGCACCTGTGCATGGGCGAAGCCGCCGACAATCTGCCCTTGCTCAATCCCGGTCGGCGGCTCACAGCGCTTCGCATGCTGGATGATCACTGAAAAATCCTTCTTTCCTCCGATTCCACCGTTGATATACGTGCAGCCCGGATATCCCGCCGCACCGGTTGTGTAGAGGCGATCCTTGTAGCTATCCTTCGGCGGCACGATGCAGTTCGTCGTCATCAGGATCGGTCCATTGAACATCTCAAATTCCTCTTTCTGACGCCACCATGCATTGCCGTAATTACCCTTAAAATTCGGATATTTCTTAAATGCCGGATAATACTGCGCCGGAAGCATCTCCGAATGCGTATATACATCGACGCCGGTTCCCTGCGTCTGCTCCAGAAGCATTTCCATATCGCGCAGATCATGTCCTGAAACAAGAATGCCCGGATTACTTCCGACACCGATATCAACCGTAGTAATCTCCGGATTTCCATAAGTCTCGGTGTTTGCTCGATCCAAAAGCGCCATTCCCCGGACACCATATTCGCCAGTTTCCAGCGTCAGGTGAATCAAATCATCCACACTCAGACCGTCATCCAGCGTCGCCGCAAGCGCCCGCTGTAAAAATGCATCCACCTCCCGGTCCTCCTGCAGCAGGACGTTCGCATGCCGGGTATAGGCAGACAAACCTTTCAAGCCATACGTAATCAAGCTGCGAAGGGAAATAATATCCTCGTTCTGCCCGATCAGAACGCCCGCTTCCGACGCTTTTTTTATAAATTCAGACGGTTCACCTGTCCAGCCAGCCGCCTCCGGCAGATTGTCCCGACGTTCCAGCTGCTCCCACAGTGCCGTCTTCATTTCCAGCGTCTTTTCAATTCTTTTTTCAATCGCCACCTTATCAAAATTGGCATTCGTGATCGTCGTAAACAGATTTTCGGTAACCAGATGGTTGACCTCATCTGCCACCGCACGTCCCTCCTCGCGAAGCCGTGTCGTCACCGCGCTGATACCTTTCGTCACCCACACAAGCAAATCCTGCATTGCCGCCACATCCGGCTGCTTACCGCAGACACCGACCACCGTACAGCCCTTGCATCCGGCCGTTTCCTGACATTGATAACAAAACATTTTCTGGTCCATTGTTCACTCCTCCTATCGCATCTATCGTGTCTTATATAATCTGCATTTCGCGTGATTTATATTCTTGATAGGGATAGATAACGAAGCTGCCTTCCATATTATCAGCACCATGATTAGAGCCATCAGCGTCAAGAATAGCGTCATCCGTGGTGCTATTTGTCATCTGATTTAAAAGTTCCGGAAGGATTTTTGCAGCCTGATACAATTTTCTGTAATCTCTGCCATAATAAAAATATCTCCATCATTTTACTTGTAATGACGGAGATATTTCGCCCTGCTTATTCTTGTAGCAACCAATCGGCTATATCATGGATTTCGATTCCTTCATAACTA
>NZ_CAKVZK010000039.1:0-24327 GCF_934835585.1 Clostridium sp. AF02-29
CCCAATAGGGCAATCGAACGAGAAGCCCCCACTTCAAGCGTTAGCTAAGTGGAGGAAGTATGTCACAGAATACAAAAGAATATGCATTATTTGCGCCAGCGGTGATGGAAGTGGAACGGGTATATGCATCCGCTCCTGCAATGTGCGCGGTAGGATGCAGAAAGGCATTGGAATTGGCGGTAAAATGGGTCTATTCTGCGGATAATACGATGCAAATGCCGTACAAGGACAATTTGCAGTCCCTGATTCATGAGCCGAGTTTCCGTTTCTCGGTTGATTATAATACATGGGGGAAGCTGCCGTTTATTGTGAAGCGGGATATTGTGATTATGTCCTGTTTGGAAAGGATGGCAGCCCTCTGGCGGTGGTGGAAGCGAAGCGCACCAGCAAGGATCCGAATGTTGGTCGGAAACAGGTTATGCTGTATGCGGACTGTTTAGAGCGGAAGTTTGGCCGCAGACCGATGATGTTTACGACGAATGGATTTGAAACGTATTTCTGGGATGACAAGACTTCTCCACAGCGTCCGGTCAGTGGCATTTTCGGAGTTTATTAACGATCAGTCATTGAACCAACGGCAGATCAATTTTGTTCATAAGATTATTAATCATATGGAGCAGAATGGGTATATGGAGAATGTGGCTGTTTTGCAGAAGCCTCCGTTTGATAAGCCAATTAGTTTTTTAAAGCTGTTTGATGTGAGAACGAGAACAGCGCTTATGAAAGCGATTAATGATGTCCGGGAGAATGCGGTTACAGTGGCGGGATGATGAAAAAATGACAGGAGACTGCGGAGGCAGTCAGTATAGAAGAATGAAAGAAGCGAACGACTGCGTATTGTGTTAGAAATAGACAGTCGTTTGCTTTTTGAACGTTATTTTTTCTTTTTAAAATATCGCAGTGCCACCGCATACCCATAGAGCACCGCCGGTATAACGATCGTGCAGAACAGCGATGCCAGCAGCAGATTTTCTGCCAGTGGACTGTCCATCAGGGCGAAGATGATGGAAGAGACGTAGAGGGCGATTAGGATAACAGCACCTGTCAGCGCCAAAATGCGTTTTGATTTCATATATGGTATCCTTTCTAATTTTATAACTCTATAAAAAAGAGTGATTGGAATTTGCAATCATTTTTATATTGTTTCAAAGGCAGATTGGATATTGCCGTCTTTGATGAAATGCCTTTTATTTTATTATTATAAAGGATGTAAGAATTTTTTTCTATACTTTTCATTTGCGGTGCGGTAAAATAAGAAGAGATGTGGCAACTGTTCACAGTTTTTTGCTTAATTATGAACAAGAAAGGGGAGGCACACGATGAATTGGAAGAAAAAATTTATGTGGGCAGCATCCTTTTTAGTATCCCTGTTTGTTTGTGGGACAGCGCTGGCGGCAGGTAACGATGCGTCTGCGGACACCTCGGCGCAGGGCAAGGAAGAAAATCAAGTTTACAGGTTCGGCATCGAAAATAATGCCAATGATATAACGGAGACAGAGGCATCGGCGGCAGAAAGTGGCGCGGCTGGTTTTGAAAATAAAGAAATGTATCTGTATGAGGGCGAGTGGGTCGGAGACGGCGAGGACTGGCAGTACCGCCTGACGGATGGCAGCTTTTTGAAAGCGTCCTGGCTGAAATCGAATGGTCACTGGTATTATCTGGGAAAAAGCAGCTATATGCAGCGGGGACTCCGGAAAATCGGCACAAACCGTTATTATTTCGCCGAGAGCGGCGCGATGATGACTGGCTGGATTTATGAGGAAGAGACAGATCAGTGGTATCATGCAAATGAGGATGGGGCACTGACGACCGGCTGGTATCAGGCAGGAAATGCCTGGTATTGGTTTGATTCCAAATGTGTTATGTTCAGCGGCGGAAACCGGATGGTAAACGGGCATAAATATTATTTCTTTGACAATGGTCAGATGGCGGCGGATCAGTACGTGGAACTCAACTACTACGATGCAAATGGACTGCGCGACCGGACGCATGATGTGCGTTTGATGGGAAAACGGCGTCCGTCGGACAGTGAAAAAGAACAGATTACGAAAGAACTGGCGGGCGTTCCAAGAGAGTGGATCAAACGATTTGCAGAATCAGGCTGGGAGCTGATGTACTACACAGACAAGGCATACTTCTCAGCACCGAAAACAGAGGAGGGTATCTATTTTGTCAATTATGATACAGATGTGCATTACAAGAAAATCAAATTTTCTAAACCGCAGGGACTTGCGATGGCATTCGGCGAGTTCGCTGCGTCGGAACTAAGCGACGAAGAAACCTCACGTGCCCTGACGGATTTCGAGCGATATCTGGCTGGCAGTGGACTGGTGCAGCCACTTCCATCCTACTTTGACGACAAGCCGGAGATGCAGTTCGGCAGCTTTTTCGCCGCCTGCTGTGACGAAGATGTCCGAGCTGACATCCGAAAAAACAGTCCGGAATTATACAAATATGTCGTAAAGCTAGGATTCTGGCAGGAAGGACAAAAACCAGACGAAGCCGAAGGGAGCGAGATGAACTCCGATCCTGAACTTTCTGGAAGTGGGAATGGACCCGCTGGGGATGAAACTTTGAAGACGAAGAGTGGTCCGGCATCTCAAAATTAAAAACAGGATAAACCTAAGAAAAGGGAGTGCCTCTGGGGTGGTAGCTCAGAGCTGTTTCCGCATATGTTTGTACACATCTTGAACACACGTGTCCGAATGGAGCGGACGTACGTCCGATACAGGCGAACGCGTGTAGTGAAAGCAAGCGAACAAACATATGCAGGAAAGCAGCGGCGAGTTACCACCCCAGGGGCACTCCCTTTTCGTGGCAATTAGAAACCTTTCTGAAAGCTCTTTACTCCGCCAATTCCTCCCACTTCTCATACAATCCCTCTAACTTTGCATTCAGTTCTTCCTTCTCTTTATTCAGTTCCATCAAACGCGGAACATCGGAAAAGACAGTCTCATCGCAGAGAAGCGCATCGATCTCCTGATCGCGGGTTTCAAGGGTGTGGATTTCTTCCTCGACGCGTTTCAATTCATTCTGTTTCTTACGAAGCCGCGTCTGTTCTTCCTTCTGTTGTTTCCAGTCCAATTTGCCGGAGGAAGCGCTGGCTGCCGCCTGAACTGCAGCGGTCACGGCAGAAGCGGACGAAGCAGCAGAGGTGCCAGTGCCATTTCCAGAAAGAGCAGTCGGATTTGCGCCTGCCGCAGCGGTCAGATGGCTGGAAGTCCCTGTGTTTCCGGCTCCGGAAGATTTTGCAGAGCGGCTGGCTGCCTGTGCGGCGGAAGCCAGATAGGCTTTCTCCTGCGTCTCCTTCTTTTCCAGATAATAATCGTAGTTTCCAATATAATTAATCAGTGTTCCCATCGTCAGATCGAGAATCCGGGTCGCAGTTTTGTTGATGAAATATCGGTCATGGGAGACGTAGAGAACGGTTCCGGTATAATGAACCAGCGCGTTTTCCAGAATCTCCTTCGAGGCGATATCCAGATGGTTGGTCGGCTCATCGAGGATCAGGAAGTTCGCCTCCGAGAGCATCAGCTTCGCCAGGGAAACACGTCCGCGTTCGCCGCCGCTCAGATCGCGGATGCGCTTAAAGACATCGTCGCCGGTGAAGAGAAATGCCGCCAGCACATTTCGGATCTGCGTGTTGTTCATATCCGGGTAGGTGTCCTGCAGCTCGTCAAAGAGCGTCTTGTCCATGTGCAGAACCTGGTGTTCCTGATCGTAGTAACCGATATGCACCTTGGAACCTAACCGGATCTCGCCGTTGTCCGGGGTCAGAAGACCGTTGATCATCTTGAGAATTGTGGTCTTGCCGGTTCCGTTGTTGCCGATGATGGCGATGCGCTCGCCGCGTTTTACCTCAAAGTTCAGATCCGTGAAGAGTGTCATGCCGTCGAAACTCTTGGCAAGCTCACGGACGGAGAGAACGTCATTTCCGCTGGTGACGCACGGTTCCAGTGTAATGTGCATTGCGTCGTTGATTTCGGTTGGTTTTTCCAGAAGATCCATCTTGGAAAGCATTTTTTCACGGCTCTCGGCGCGCTTGATGGATTTCTCACGGTTAAAGGATTTGAGTTTGGTGATAACCTCCTCCTGATGGCGGATCTCCTGCTGTTGGTTTAAGTAAGCCTTGAGCACACCGGCGCGGATGATCGCTTTTTTCTCGCTGTAGGCGGTGTAATTGCCCTGGAAAGAGGTGGCGATGCCGCCGTCCAGCTCGACGATCTTGGTCACGACGCGGTCCAGAAAATAGCGGTCGTGGGCAACGATGATAACCGTCCCGGCGTAGTTCATCAGATAGGTTTCCAGCCACGCGATGGATTCCATGTCGAGGTGGTTGGTCGGCTCGTCCAAAAGGATGATATCCGGTTTGGAGAGCAGGAGCTTACCGAGGGAGACGCGCGTTTTCTGACCGCCTGAAAGTTCGGAAACCGGTTTGGAAAATTCTTCCTCGACAAAGCCGAGTCCCTTTAAGACACCGGTGATCTCGCTCTGCCATGCGTAGCCGTTTAAAAGTTCAAATTCATGGTTTAAGCGGCTGTAAGTGTTGAGCATCGTCTCGAGCTTTTCGCCCTCGGCGTGCTTCATCTGGAGTTCCAGCGTGCGGATCTGCTGTTCCATTTCCAGAATCGGACGTTTGACCTCCAGAAGAGAGTCATAAATGGTGGTCTGGCTATGCAGATCCTGGTGCTGTGCCAGGTAACCGAGGGTTTTGCCCTTGGCGATGGTCACGGAGCCCTCGTCTGCTGCGAGTTCTCCGACAATTATTTTTAAAAGAGTCGATTTACCGGCTCCGTTGATGCCGACGATGGCAGCTTTTTCGTGATCTTCTACATGAAACGATACGTGTTTGAGGATTTCCTCTGTACCGAATGCTTTTGAAATATTGCTGCAAGATAAAATCATAGATTCCTCCTGTGGTTGTATCCATGTATTTCGGTTAAAAATATACCGTCAATCTCAAATTATAATATAAATAAAGAAGCAATGCAAGAATGAGAACGGTTAATGGCTGTTTCTGGTCAG
This sequence comes from Clostridium sp. AF02-29, assembly GCF_934835585.1. NCBI lineage: Bacteria > Bacillati > Bacillota > Clostridia > Eubacteriales > Clostridiaceae > Clostridium > Clostridium sp. AF02-29. The sequence continues at coordinate 5,026 of NZ_CAKVZK010000039.1, forward strand.
AAAATTTTGCGAAGTACAATGTAAAATCCCTCATATGAAATAAAAAAATTGACAATTATTTATCATATGACTATAATAAATTTATCAGATTGTCCGAAGGTTTGCGTAAACCATATGGACAACGTTAGAGGAAAGAAAGGTGGAAGAAAGCCGTGGAACAGAAAGAGATATCTAAAGCGGTCATTTCTAGGCTACCCAGATACTATCGTTACTTGGGCGAATTGCTCGAGGAGGGAGTAGAGAGAATCTCATCGAATGATTTGAGTATCCGCATGAAGGTGACAGCGTCCCAGATTCGTCAGGATCTGAACAATTTCGGCGGATTTGGTCAGCAGGGATATGGTTATAATGTAAAGTATTTATATTCGGAGATTGCCCGGATTCTGGGAATTGACCGTCAGCATAACCTAATTATTATCGGTGCGGGAAATCTGGGTCAGGCGATCGCGAATTATACAAATTTTGAGCGGCGTGGTTTTTTAATCAAAGGCATGTTTGATGTGAATCCGCGTCTGGTCGGCCTGGTAGTCCGTGGAGTGGAGATCCGCGGTATTGAGGATCTGGAACAGTTTATCAAGGACAATGAAGTGCAGATCGCAGCGCTGACGATTCCGAAGTCGAAAGCGCCGGAGATTGCGGATCGGCTTGTCAAAGCCGGAATCAAGGCGATCTGGAATTTTGCCCATACAGATTTACAGGTTCCAGATGACGTTGTGGTGGAAAATGTCCATCTGTCGGAGAGCCTGATGCGCCTTTCTTACCGCGTATGCAGCATGCAGGATCAGAAAGCGAGAGAAGAAGCGCAGAGAAAGCAGGAAGAGGCAGCTGATGCCGGAGAAACAAAATGATCGTCGGAATTGGTACGGATCTGATAGAGATAGAGCGAATCAAAAAAGCCTGTGAAAAAGAGGCTTTTTTGGTGCGTGTATATACAGAAGAAGAGCGTCGGCAGGCTGGGGGAAAGGTGTCCCGGCTCGCCGGCGATTTTGCGGTAAAAGAGGCAGTCTCGAAGGTGTTTGGAACAGGCTTTCGGGGCTTTGGACTGCTGGATATAGAAGTGCTCCGGGACGAGCTTGGAAAACCGTGGGTGCGGCTTCACGGGGGAGCGAAAAAACTTGCGGACAGCCTAAAAATCACCCGGATTCACGTGTCGATCACGAATACAGGCAGTCTTGCATCCGCTTACGCAGTCGGAGAGGGGGAATGGAAATGAGACGTCTGGTGACAGGAAAACAGATGAAAGAGATAGATGGATATGCAATCCGGAAAGTGGGGATACCCTCTCTGGTACTGATGGAGCGAGCGGCGCTGGCGGTTGCAGACGAGATGGAAAAACGGTATGGAAAGCTTTCAGGGCAGAGGCTTCTGGTATTTTGCGGAACGGGCAATAACGGTGCGGACGGCGCGGCGCTGGCTAGGATTCTCTTTCTGCGCGGCGCGCTTCCGACGGTGCTCACGGTCGGTGACAAGGCGCACTGGACGGGGGAGATGACCTGCCAGGTGGCGATTGACCGGAATCTGGGGATCCCGGTGGAGGCATTTGAAAATTATGTGCCGGGGCATGTGGAGATCATGGTAGATGCGATCTTTGGCGTGGGTCTTTCCAGAGAGGTCGGCGGTGAATTTGCCGAGGCGATCCGTTTTATGCGGGAGCAGGAGCCAAAGGCGGTAGTTGCGGTTGATATTCCGTCCGGCGTCAGCTCAGAGACAGGGGCGGCGCTTGGCGAGGCAGTTGAGGCGGATCTGACCGTTACTTTCGGCTATGAAAAGCTGGGAATGGTGTTCTATCCGGGACGGAAGCTGTGCGGCGAGATTGTGATTGCCGACATCGGATTTCCGGCGTATACAAAATATGAAGGGCATACCTATTTTGCCTATGATCCGGAGGATCGGAGCCAGATCCCGAAACGGCGGGCAGACGCCAACAAGGGAACGTATGGAAAAATCCTGATCGCAGCCGGTTCGGAGGGGATGTGCGGCGCAGCGTATTTGAGCGCCCTGGCCGCGTACCGGATGGGCGCGGGACTTGTGAAGATCCTGACCGTCCGGGCAAATGTGCCGATTTTGCAAAATCTCCTTCCGGAGGCGATCCTGACGCCGTATGATCCGGAACAGGCACAGACGGATCCGGCAGGTTTTAAGAGCCTGGTGGAACAGGAGTGCGGCTGGGCGAGCGCGATTGTGCTGGGACCGGGACTGGGAAAGGAAGCCCATGTCGCAAGTCTGGTGCAGAACGTGCTGCTTTCCGCCTATGTGCCGATCATTGTGGATGCGGATGGATTAAATGCTGTCGCACAGCATCCGCATTTGTCCGGGTATTTTACGGAAAATGTGATCGTTACTCCGCATCTGGGAGAGATGGCGCGTCTGACGGGACGCTCGATTGAGGATCTGAAACGGGATCTGGTCGAGTCAGCGGTGCGGTATGGCGAAGAAAAAGGCGTGACCTGCGTGCTCAAGGATGCTGTGACGGTGACGGCGGGGCGCGATGGCAATGTGTATATCGGCGACAGCGGCTGCGCCGCGATGGCAAAGGGCGGTTCCGGCGATGTGCTGACCGGTGTGATTGCCGGGCTTCTGGCGCTGGGATTTTCAGAGGATGAAGCGGCGGCGCTCGGCGTGTTCCTGCACGGAAGAGCTGGGGCGGCAGCTGCCTGTAAAAAGGGAGAGCATTCCGTGCTGGCAAGAGATATCGCGGACTGTCTGCTTGAAAAGATAGATTGAAAATAAAAAGGATGACAAAAAGATGGAAAAAGCATATACAATGGCAGAAGAACCATATACCCGGATTTATGCGCGGATTGACCTGGATGCGATTGTGAAAAATATGGAGGCGATGCGCGAAAATCTTCCGGTAAAAACGAAGATGATCGGCGTTGTTAAGACGGATGGTTACGGTCACGGGGCTGTCCCGGTGGCGAAGACGATCGCGCCGTTTGTCTGGGGCTATGCGGTGGCAACCTTGGAGGAAGGACAGAACCTGCGCCGCCACGGCATTGACAAACCGATTCTGGTGCTTGGCAGCACGCACCCGCGCCATTTCGCGGAATTGATTGAGGGCGATATTCGTCCAGCGATCTTTGAGGAAGACAAGGCAGAGCTGCTCTCAAAACTTGCGGTTTCGATGGGAAAGACGGCGAAAATGCATATTGCGCTCGATACCGGCATGGGACGAATCGGATTTCACCCGGATGAAAATAGCCTGAAAGAGATAGAGCGGATTGCAAAGCTTCCGGGCATTGAGATCGAGGGAATGTTTACACATTTTGCGCGTGCTGACGAGGCGGATAAGGCATTTACCCATTTACAGTATGAGCGGTACCAGAAATTCCATGAAGGTCTGGAAGCTGCAGGCGTTCATATTCCGATGTGCCACTGTGCGAACAGTGCAGCGATCATGGAGCTGCCGCGGATGGGACTGGATGCGGCGAGAGCCGGTATCACGGTATACGGTCTGTATCCGTCGGATGAGGTAGAGCGGAACATGAAGATTTACCCGGCGATGGAGATCCGCAGCTTTATTACCTATGTTAAGGAAGTGGAGCCGGGCACGCCGATCAGCTACGGCGGAACCTTTGTGACGGACCGTCCGATGCGGATCGCGACGATTGGCGCCGGATACGGCGATGGCTATCCGAGAAATCTCTCTGGAAAGGGTTATGTCCTGATTCATGGACACCGCGCACCGATTCTGGGACGCGTCTGCATGGATCAGTGCATGATCGATGTGACCGATATCCCGGAGGCTGCCGAGGACACGCGGGTAACGCTGGTCGGACGCGACGGGGACGACGAGATCACGATGGAAGAGCTGGCGGAATGGAGTGGCGGTTTCCACTATGAGATCCCATGCGTGCTTGGAAAACGTGTGCCGCGCGTGTACGTGAGAGGTGGAAAGATCGTCGGGAAAAAGGATTATAATGATGATCGGTATGAGGATTTTATGGAGTAAAGCCGGTGTTTGAACCATTTAGAAAAAGGATTCATAAGATAAAGTAGATAGCTTCGGCAAAGCCTGGAACCCGGACTGCCGGATGCATTTATGGGACGACCCGCGTATAGGCGGTGTAAATCTGTCCATACTAACGGTATAAACGGACTGTGAAGCTGTGAAAGTACAAAGCAGTTATTTATATCTTAAAATAGTTTGGACGGAGTGTGAATCGAGTGATTATCAGACGAGGAGATATTTATTACGCAGATTTAAGACCGGTCATCGGCTCAGAGCAGGGCGGCGTCCGCCCGGTGCTGGTCATCCAGAATGATATCGGCAACAAGCACAGCCCGACCGTGATCTGCGCGGCGATCACATCAAAGATGAACAAAGCCAAGCTGCCGACGCATGTGGAATTAAACACGCGCCGCTGTGCGATGGTGAGGGATTCGGTCATTTTACTGGAACAACTCCGCACGATCGATAAGCAGCGGCTGAAAGAGAAAATCTGTCATATCGACGGGGCGCTTTTACAGGAGGTGGACCGTGCGCTGAAGGTCAGTCTGGAACTGGATACATAAAATCAGCCGCGAACCCCTTGTCAAGCATACAGAATGGTGTTAAAATAGTTAAGATGCAGCTTTTTAGTGCCGAAATCGGCGTGATATAAAAGCTGATGAGCGAAAAGATACAACAAAGAAGATAGAAAGAGGAGTGTTATTTTATGTCAGGACATTCAAAGTTCGCCAATATTAAGCACAAAAAAGAGAGAAACGACGCAGCAAAGGGAAAAATCTTTACCGTTATCGGTCGTGAGATTGCCGTAGCTGTTAAGGAAGGTGGTTCGGATCCGGCAAACAACAGCCGTCTGCGTGATGTGATTGCAAAAGCAAAAGCGAACAATATGCCGAACGATACCATCGATCGTGGTATCAAGAAAGCAGCCGGAGATGCAAACTCTGTCAATTACGAGAATCTTACATACGAGGGATATGGTCCGAATGGCGTCGCTATCATCGTAGATACCCTGACCGACAACAAGAACCGTACCGCAGCGAATGTCCGCAGCGCATTTACCAAGGGCGGCGGAAACGTAGGTACTCCGGGCAGCGTGTCCTTCATGTTTGATAAAAAAGGTCAGATCATCATCGACAAAGAAGAGTGCGAGATGGATCCGGATGAGCTGATGATGCTTGCACTGGATGCAGGAGCTGAGGATTTCTCCGAGGAGGAGGACAGCTACGAAGTGATCACCGCACCGGAAGATTTCTCTGCAGTCCGCGAGGCGCTGGAGAAGGCTGGCGTTCCGATGATGGAAGCAGACGTTACCATGATTCCGCAGAACTGGGTAGAGCTTACCGATGAGGAATCCATCAAAAAGATGCAGAGAATCCTGGATCTTCTGGATGAGGATGATGACGTACAGGCTACTTACCATAACTGGGATGAGTAATTGATATCATATTTGATATAGATTTAAAAAAATAAAGATACGATTCATATAAAAACTGTCGCTGGAATACAATGGCGAGCTGGACTTTTCAAAGAAGAGGGCTGGCAACCGGATGTATTTGGCGGCAGTTTTTGTGTAATAGGAATTTCCTTGGAGACACATTCGTTTTTATTTTGCAAATTTTATGGAAGCGTGAAAGAAAAAAATACCATGTCCGGCAGCAATAAACTTGCCTGAACATGGTATTTATTCGTATTTTATCTACTAGTTGCTTGTATAATGATAGCTGTCTAACAGCTGTGCCTTCATATGCCACAGCTCGTTGGAGAGATCCACATGAATCTCATGCGGGTTTACCAGACGGCGGGACTCATCCCACAGCGTCTCCTGTTCTTTCTTGCAGTATTCGCGGATGTCCATAACCTTTGGAGACTCGTAAACGCATTCGCCGTTTTTGAAGATTGGAACGAGAAGTTCGCGCATGGTGTAGGTGCCCGGCGCGAGGTGTGTCTTTTTCCATGTCTCGATCGGATCGAAGAGCAGAAGGGAATTCTTCTCATCGAACTCTTCATCCACGAGACAGATCAGATCTGCGATAATCTTGCCAGTCTCCTTGTCATAGATTCGCTGGATGGTCTTGTTGCCCGGATTGGTAACCTTTTCTGTATTTTCCGAAAGCTTGATCTTCGGGATAAATTTGCCTGTGTGACGGTCCATGATGGCAGCCAGCTTATAAACGCCGCCGAAGGAAGGGCAGTCCTTGGAGGTAATGAGGTTTGTGCCGACACCCCAGGACGTGATGGCAGCGCCCTGAATCTTCAGGCTGTCGATCAGGTATTCATCCAGATCGTTGGAGGCGGAGATGACTGCATCCGGGAATCCGGCGTCATCCAGCATCTTGCGGGCTTTCTTGGAAATATATGCAAGGTCGCCGCTGTCGAGGCGGATGCCGTAGAAAGTCAGCGGGATACCGGCGTCGCGCATCTCCTGGAAGACGCGGATCGCGTTCGGAACACCGGAACCCAGGGTATCATAGGTATCGGCTAACAGGATGCAGGCACTCGGATAGAGCTTTGCATAAGCGCGGAACGCAGTCAGCTCATCCGGGAAACTCATGATCCAGCTGTGTGCGTGGGTTCCCTTGACCGGAACGTCAAATAGTTTTCCGGCCAGTACATTGGAAGTGCCGATACAGCCGGCGATCATGGCAGCGCGGGCGCCATAGGTACCGGCGTCAGCACCCTGCGCGCGGCGAAGCCCAAACTCCATGATTCCGTCCCCGCGTGCGGCGAAGACGATACGGGAGGTTTTGGTCGCGATCAGGCTCTGGTGGTTGATGATATTTAAGATGGCAGTCTCAACCAGCTGTGCTTCCATGATCGGCGCGATGACCTTGACGAGGGGCTCACGCGGGAAGACAACAGTGCCTTCCGGGATTGCGTAGATGTTACCCGAAAATTTGAAATTGTGAAGATATTCGAGGAAATCTTCATCAAAAATGCCGAGTCCGCGTAAGTATTCGATGTCGGCATCATCGAAGTGAAGATTTTTCACATAGTCAATGACCTGCTCTAAGCCGGCGCAGATGGAAAACGCATTTCCATCCGGGTTTGTGCGGTAGAACGCATCAAAAATGACGGTTTCGTTGGCATCTTTCTCCCGGAAATAGCCCTGCATCATCGTCAGTTCATACAGGTCGGTCAATAGGGTAAGGTTTCTTGGCTCCATAATATTCTCCTTTGTTGCGAAAGACGGCTGCGGGCACGTCCTTCTTTTTATATATAGTATACTTCATTGTTTATATTTGCAATGAATGTCTGTGTCTGTTTTTTAAAGTAAAGACAGACATATTTTATATACTATACCATAAAATCAGGGGAATGGCAAAATAATGATAATTTTATAACATGTGAATCATATCCGAAACATTCCTTGACAACCATCTGGAAAAAAGATACAATGTCCATGTTAGTGATTTGATTACTAATTATGATAGGAAAAGCAATGATGGAGACAGTAGCGCCGCAGGGAAAGCGGGAGCGAGGCAGGGACGGTGAGAGCCTGCTGTGAGTAAGGCGGATGCGAAGATCACTCCGGAGCTTCGGGCTGAACCATTTTTGGAAGTCTGAGCGCCGTTTCTGACAGCGCCCGGAAGGAAAATTCAGTAAGTACCGACGGTTTCCTCCGTTATAGGGAGCGCATATAAAGGTATGCAGTAATAGGTGGTTAAAAGCAAGTGGGCCCTTGTCCTGTTACAGGATGGGTCCATTTTTATTTCATAGAAAAAGACATTCTATGAAATAAAAACTTTATTTCATATTTTTAGGAGGAATTTATCATGTACAACAAAGTTCCGGCAAACATGAATTTCGTGGAACGTGAAAAGAACATTGAGAAGTTCTGGGAAGATGAGCAGATTTTTAAGAAGAGTATCGACAGCCGTAAGCAGGGACCGACCTATACATTCTATGACGGACCGCCTACCGCAAACGGCAAGCCGCACATCGGACACGTGCTGACTCGTGTTATCAAGGATATGATTCCGAGATACCGCGCGATGAAGGGCTACATGGTTCCGAGAAAGGCTGGATGGGATACCCACGGTCTTCCGGTTGAGCTGGAAGTAGAGAAGATGCTGGGACTGGACGGCAAGGAGCAGATTGAGCAGTATGGTCTGGAGCCGTTCATCGAGCACTGTAAAGAGAGTGTCTGGAAATACAAAGGAATGTGGGAAAAATTCTCCAACACCGTTGGTTTCTGGGCAGACATGGAGCATCCGTATGTTACCTACCACAACAGCTTCATTGAGTCTGAGTGGTGGGCATTAAAAGAAATCTGGAACAAGGGACTTCTTTATAAGGGCTTCAAGATCGTACCGTACTGCCCGCGCTGCGGCACCCCGCTGTCCAGCCATGAGGTGGCACAGGGATATAAGGACGTCAAAGAGCGTTCTGCGATTGCTAAATTCCCGGTAAAGGGCGAAGATGCATACATTCTTGCATGGACAACCACCCCGTGGACACTTCCGTCCAACGTGGCGCTCTGTGTAAATCCGGACGAGACATATGTAAAGGTAAAAATGAAAGAGGATGGCACGGTTTATTATATGGCGCAGGCGCTGTGTGATACCGTTCTGGGCGAGGGCACTTACGATGTCCTGGAAACCTTTGTCGGAAAAGATCTGGAATATAAAGAGTATGAGCCATTATTTGACTATGCCGTAGCAACCTGTGAAAAACAGCATAAGAAAGCATTCTACATTGTCTGCGATAATTATGTAACACTGACCGATGGTACCGGTGTCGTACACATCGCGCCGGCATTTGGTGAGGATGACTCCAAGGTCGGCAGAAAATATGACCTTCCGTTCGTACAGTTGGTAGACGGCAAGGGCGAGATGACGAAGGAGACTCCGTGGGCTGGTATGTTCTGCAAGAAAGCCGATCCGGAGGTTCTGAAAGCATTAAGAGAAAGCGGACTTCTGTTCTCTGCACCGGTATTTGAGCATAGCTACCCGCACTGCTGGCGCTGCGATACACCACTTATCTACTATGCACGTGAATCCTGGTTCATCAAGATGACCGCAGTCAAGGATGACCTGATCCGCAACAACAACACGATCAACTGGATTCCGGAGAGCATCGGTAAAGGGCGTTTTGGTGACTGGCTGGAGAATGTCCAGGACTGGGGCGTGAGCCGTAACCGTTACTGGGGTACTCCATTAAATATCTGGGAGTGCGAGTGCGGCTGCCAGCACGCGATCGGAAGCCAGGCAGAATTAAAATCTATGAGCCCGAACTACACGGACGTTGTGAAAAAATATGCAAAAGAGATGGATCAGGAGGCAAATGGAGAGGTTGAGCTTCACCGCCCATTCATCGATGATGTGACGATCACCTGCCCGAAGTGCGGCAAACAGATGCACCGTGTACCGGAGGTTATCGACTGCTGGTTTGATTCCGGTTCCATGCCATTTGCACAGCATCATTATCCATTTGAAAATAAAGAACTGTTTGAGCAGCAGTTCCCGGCAGATTTCATCTCCGAGGCGGTTGATCAGACGCGTGGATGGTTCTACTCCCTGTTAGCTATCTCGACCCTGATCTTTAACAAGGCGCCGTACAAGAATGTTATCGTTCTGGGGCATGTCCAGGATGAGAACGGACAGAAGATGAGTAAGTCCAAGGGCAACGCGGTTGACCCGTTCGATGCACTGCAGACTTACGGCGCTGACGCGATCCGCTGGTATTTCTACATTAACAGTGCACCGTGGCTGCCGAACCGTTTCCACGGAAAAGCCGTTATCGAGGGACAGAGACGTTTCATGGGTACTCTCTGGAATACCTATGCATTCTTTGTACTCTATGCGAATATTGATAATTTTGACGCAACCAAATATACGCTGGAATACGATAAACTTCCGGTTATGGACAAATGGCTGCTGTCTAAGTTAAACAGCCTCATCAAAGAGGTGGACGACGATCTGGGCAACTACCGCATTCCGGAGGCTGCAAGAGCGCTCCAGGATTTCGTCGATGATATGAGTAACTGGTATGTCAGAAGAAGCCGTGAGCGTTTCTGGGCGAAGGGCATGGAGCAGGATAAGATCAATGCGTACATGACACTCTACACCGCACTGGTAACCGTAGCGAAGGTAGCGGCTCCGATGATTCCGTTCATGACCGAAGACATTTACCAGAATCTGGTTCGCAGTCTGGATAAAGAGGCACCGGAGAGCATCCATCTGTGCGACTTCCCGGTTGCAAATGAGGCGCACATCGACAAGGATCTGGAAGCGAAAATGGAAGAAGTCCTGAAGGTTGTCGTTCTGGGTCGTGCAGCAAGAAATACTGCTAATATCAAGAACCGTCAGCCGATCGGACGTATGTTCGTGAAGGCAGAGACCGCTCTGCCGGAGTTCTATCAGGAAATCATCCAGGATGAGCTGAATGTGAAGAAAGTAGAGTTCACGGATGATGTCCGCGCATTTACCTCCTACAGCTTCAAACCGCAGCTTCGTACCGTTGGACGCAAGTATGGCAAGTATGTAAACGAGATCAAAGAGATTCTTGCAGGTCTGGACGGAAATCAGGCGATGGATACCTTAAATGAAACCGACCTTTTAAGCTTTGAGACGCAGGATGGTACAAAGGTAGAGCTGGCAAAAGAAGATCTTCTGATTGACATGGCACAGGTACCGGGCTTTGTATCTGAGGGTGACAATTTCGTTACCGTTGTTCTGGACACCAATCTGACACCGGAACTCATTGAAGAGGGCTTTGTCCGCGAGATCATCAGTAAGATTCAGACGATGCGTAAGGAAGCCGGTTTTGAGGTAATGAACCATATCAACGTCTTCCAGGACGGAAATGATAAACTTGCAGAAATTTTAAAGAACCATACAGAGGAAATCAAGAAAGAGGTTCTGGCTGATAATATCCTGATTGGCACCATGGGCGGATACACAAAAGAGTGGGATATCAATGGCGAAAAAGGTATGTTTGGTGTTGAGAAAACGACTGACTGATGTGCCTGGCGGGAAACCGTGATACTACGAATATTAGGAGGACAGGATGCGCGAGATCAGCAAAGAAGAGTTTAAAAAGAGTATTATCGAAAATGTAAAGAACCAGTACCGCAGAACGATCGACGAGGCGACACCGCAGCAGATATTTCAGGCTGTGTCCTATGCGATCAAGGATGTGATTATCGACGACTGGATTGCAACTCAGAAGCAGTTTGACGAGACAGGCGCAAAGAAGGTATATTACCTTTCTATGGAGTTTCTGATGGGACGTGCGCTTGGTAACAATATCATCAACCTGGGTGCGAAAAAAGCAGTGAAGGAAGCACTGGAAGAGCTGGGTTTTGACCTCAATGCGATTGAGGATCAGGAGCCGGATCCGGCACTTGGAAACGGCGGTCTGGGGCGTCTGGCAGCATGTTTTCTGGATTCCCTGGCAACTCTTGGTTATCCGGCTTACGGCTGCGGCATCCGTTACCATTACGGTATGTTCAAGCAGAAAATTAAAGACGGCTACCAGGTGGAGGTGCCGGATGAGTGGCTGAAAAACGGTTATCCGTTCGAGCTTCGCCGCCCGGAGTATGCGACCGAGGTTAAATTTGGCGGTTATGTCAAGACCGAGTGGGACGGTGAGCGCAACCATTTTGTACAGGAAGGTTATCAGTCTGTTCTGGCAGTTCCGTATGATATGCCGATTGTCGGCTACGGCAACAACGTAGTCAACACCCTGCGTATCTGGGATGCACAGCCGATCGACACGTTCAGCCTTTCTGCATTTGACAAGGGTGATTACCAGAAGGCGGTCGAGCAGGAGAATCTGGCGAAGAATCTGGTTGAGGTCCTTTATCCGAACGACAACCACTATGCGGGTAAAGAGCTGCGTCTTAAACAGCAGTATTTCTTCATTTCTGCCAGCTTACAGGTTGCTCTGAAGAAATTCAAAGAGACAAACGATGATATTCACAAACTGCCGGAGAAGATCGTATTCCAGATGAACGATACGCATCCGACCGTGGCAGTTGCTGAGCTGATGCGCCTGCTCCTGGATCAGGAAGGCTTAAACTGGGATGAGGCGTGGGGTATCACAACAAAATGTTGTGCATACACCAACCACACTATCATGGCAGAGGCGCTGGAAAAATGGCCGATCGAGCTGTTCTCCCGCCTGCTTCCGCGTGTATACCAGATTGTGGAAGAGATCAACCGCCGTTTTCTGATCGAGGTACAGAATAAGTACCCGAATAACTATGAGAAAGTTAAAAAGATGGCGATCATCTTTGATGGTCAGGTCAAGATGGCACATCTGGCGATCGTAGCCGGATATTCCGTCAACGGTGTGGCAAAACTTCACACCGAGATTCTGAAAAATCAGGAGCTGAAAGATTTCTACGAGATGATGCCGGAGAAATTTAACAATAAGACAAACGGTATCACCCAGCGTCGTTTCCTGCTGCATGGCAACCCGCTTCTGGCAGACTGGATCACGGAGCAGATTGGCGACGAGTGGATTACCGATCTTCCGCACCTGGCAAAATTAAAAGTATACGTCGATGATCCGAAATTCCAGCAGGAATTTATGAACATCAAGTACCAGAATAAACTGCGCCTGGCAAAATACATCAAGGAGCACAACGGCATCGACGTTGATCCGCGTTCCATTTTCGATGTACAGGTAAAACGTCTCCATGAGTACAAGAGACAGCTTTTAAATATTCTTCATGTAATGTACCTGTATAACCAGCTCAAAGACAATCCAAACATGGATATGGTTCCGAGAACCTTTATCTTTGGTGCGAAAGCAGCGGCAGGTTACCAGATTGCCAAGAAGACGATCAAACTGATTAACTCCGTAGCAGATGTTATCAACAATGATAAATCCATCAATGGTAAGCTGAAAGTTGTGTTTATCGAAGATTACCGCGTTTCCAACGCAGAACTGATTTTTGCGGCAGCGGATGTCAGCGAGCAGATTTCCACCGCCAGCAAGGAGGCGTCCGGTACCGGCAACATGAAGTTCATGCTGAACGGTGCGCTGACGTTGGGCACGATGGATGGTGCGAACGTGGAGATCGTAGAGGAGGTAGGCAAGGAGAACGCATTTATCTTCGGTCTGAGCGCTGACGAGGTTATCAATTATGAGAACAACGGCGGTTACAACCCGGAGGAGATCTTCAACACCGACCAGGATATCCGCCGCGTGCTGATGCAGCTCATCAACGGCTACTATTCACCGCAGGATCCGGAGCTGTTCCGCGATATTTACAATTCTCTGTTAAATACAAAGAACAGTGCCAAGGCAGATACCTACTTCATCCTGAAAGATTTCCGTTCCTATGCGGAAGCACAGAAACGCGTCGAGGCAGCTTACCGTGACGAGAACTGGTGGGCGAGAGCAGCCATGCTCAACACAGCAAGCGCTGGTAAATTCTCCTCTGACCGTACCATCGAGGAGTATGTGCGCGACATCTGGCACCTGGAGAAGATCCATGTGGACGATGATGATGTAAAGGCACTGTAAAAGGAGTAAAAAGAGGGAGGACACACTATGAGAGGATACAGAAAAAGACCGGGGACACAAGGATTTTCGGTTCCTCTTGTGTGTGCTTCCCTCTTTTTTATCATTTCGCTGTTTTTGTTTGCTTCTTATAAAAACAGCGCCTATCAGCAGGCGAAAAAGGAAATCTATTCGCTTTATACGGCGAACCGGGCGTTTGATCTGGATGAGGTGTATCAGGACGGTCTGACGGCGATCTATGCGAAAGAGTATGGAAAGACGGCAACCGAGGCTGGATGCGAGGCGCTGGAGCAGACGGGGCTTCCGTATGTCCTTTTATTATCGCAGTTTTCCGCACTGGTGGAACGCGTGTATGTGACGAGCTGCCAGCTGAGCGAGACGGGGCGGGAGAAGAAGGCGCGGACGTATGACTACACGGTTTCGGTGCGTTTCTGCCTGGAAAAAGGCGATGAGATGCTGGCACCGGAGAAGACGATGGACTTTCATGGAACTGTGGTGATGAAGAAAAAGGGATGGTTCCGCTGGCTGCTGGATGGTGTGACGCTGGGGGAGTAAAAGAATGATAGAGGGGAAACCGGAAGAGACTGCAAAGGGCGGCGGAGGAGAAGCCGGAGCGTAGACTTGTGATATTTTTTGAGTGCCTGTCATAAGATAAGGAAGGCAGAGAAAAGAAGCAGGTTTGTAAGGCATTGAAACCATAAGTTTACTGGTATGGCAAAACAGAAAATGCGTGAAACCGTACTGGAACAGTCAAAACAGGAGAACCGAAATGAAGAAGAGAACTGCCGCCGTACTGGCGGCTTTTTTGATCCCATATATCACAACACTGGCAGTTTCCGGGCGTGTGCAGGGGGCGGATGGAGGAAAAATCGGAGGAAATTCAGATAGAACATCTGGATGGGAAAGTCAGACGGATGGTCGGAAGATCCTTCTGGATCGGGAGGATGGCGGCCGCAACAACGGAACCGGGTATGCTGTCCCGCTGGAAGAATATCTGATCGGTCTGACTGCAGTGCAGATTCCGGACGGCTATCCGAAGGAAGCAGTCAAGGCACAGGCAATTCTGGCGCGGACAGCGCTGTACCGGGAGATGGACGGGGCAGATTCGATCGAGGAATCGGCGCTAGATATGGATTATCTGGAGCCGGAGCAGATCGAGAGCCGGTTTGAGGCGGCTGGAATGCCGGAATATTACCAGACGATCTGTGGGGCGGTGCGGGAGAGCGCAGGACAGACGGCGATCTGGGCTGGGGATTATATTGAGCCGCTGTTTCATGCAGTGAGCGCGGGGCGGACGCGCGAAGGGGATGAGGCGCATCCGTATCTGGCGTCGGTTGCGGCAAAGGAGGATGAGGGCGCTGGTGGCTACCTGACGCGGCAGGGCATGACACGGGAAGAACTGAAAAAACGTCTGGAAGAAGGACTGAATGCATTGGGAGAACACCCGGATCTGGAAAATCTGGAAGAAGAGCGGATTCTGGAGGAGATTCAGATCGTGAAACGGGACAGCGCCGGTTATGTGGAAACCGTGCAGATTGGGGCGGAGACGTACAGCGGGGACGCGGTGCGCTATGCGTTAGGCGTGCCGTCGCCAGCTTTTTCCCTCGAGGAAGACGGGGACGAAATCCGCTGTGTTACTTATGGGCGCGGGCATGGTTACGGGTTGTCGCAGTACGGGGCAGGACTCATGGCGGAGAATGGGAGCAGCGCGGAAGAAATTTTAAAGCATTATTTTAAAAATATTCAAATCGTTTCTGAATAAAACGATTCACTTCGGCAAGACTAATACCGAGGTGATAAACGTGAAAAATAAAGTAAGACAGTTATTCAGGGACAAACTTGTTCTGGTAATGACAGTGCTTGGTCTGCTGACAATCGTAGCCGCAGCAGGAACCGTAAAAATTCGAAAAGATAATGCGCAGGATGGAAGAAATCCGTATCTGGATGTGCCGCAGACGGAGGGAATCCTGGCGGAAGAGATGCCGCAGAACCGTTTAGAAGAAAACGACGGACAGGCGGAAACACGCGCACAGGTGGCAGGAAGTTCGGACGCCTCGTATTCGGTCAATAACCGGGATGAAGCTGATCAGAAGCCGATGGAGGAGGAAAAAGAGAGCAGTCTGGGAGCCGGAGCAGCTGCCGCACGCGCACTTTCCTACAATGGAACCGATCGCTTAAGCTGGCCGGTCCAGGGCAATGTAATTCTCGATTACAGCATGGATTCGACCATCTATTTTCCGACGCTCGATCAATACAAATGCAATCCGGCGCTCATTATCCAGGGCGATGTGAGTGAGCCGGTCGCCGCACCCGCCGAGGCGCAGGTAACCGAAGTCGGTTCCAATGAGGAGATCGGCAATTATGTTGTGCTGGATCTGGGAAGCGGCTACACGGCGGTCTGTGGACAGCTCAAAGACGTTCAGGTGGCGCAGAAGCAGTATGTGGCAAAAGATACGATACTCGGATATGTGGCAGAGCCGACCAAATACTATTCGATTGAGGGAAATAACGTATATTTCGAGCTGATGCACGACGGAGAACCGGTGGATGCGCTGGATTATCTGGAATGACAGGCTGAAATGCTGTTTATGATGCGCCTTGCAGTCTGGTTCTGGCTGTGGCAGAAATTGGAAATGAAGGGATAAGTTTGTGTTTTGTGACAGGTGGTTTTGAAACAGAAAGCTGCTGTATGAAAACATGAAGACAGGGAATTTTGTTGACTTGAAGCAAGGCGGGCAGCTAATTTGCTCCGCCTTGTTTTTCTGCCAATATTTGATATACTATAAGTAAAGTACGAATATTTTCAAAGACTAAAGGCTGCCAATGTAGGTTATAAATAAAAGTTACCATAAATTGAACGATTTAATAAGGAGGACAAAGATGGAACAGGAACTGCTGAAGAATAATTTTGAACGTCACGGATTTAAAACGAGTTTCTTTGATACAAAGGAGGCTGCGTTGGACTATCTGAAAGATCAGATTTCCGGGAAAAAAGTTGCGATAGGCGGAAGCGTGACGGCACAGGAGATGGGACTTTATGAAGCACTTTCCGAGAAAAATGAGGTGATCTGGCACTGGAAAAAGGTGGGGCGCGAGACGCTTGTGGAAGCGAGAAGTGCCGAGGTGTACATAACCAGCGCCAATGGTGTTTCCAAAACCGGAGAACTGGTCAATATCGATGGAACCGGAAACCGCGTGTCGCAGACCTTATTCGGACCGGAAAAAGTATATTTTGTCATTGGAAACAATAAAGTCTGTCCGGATTTGACATCTGCGATGGAACGTGCAAAACAGATCGCAGCACCGAAGAACGCAGCCCGTCTGCAGGTCCAGACCCCGTGTGCGAAAACGGGCGTCTGCGTAGACTGCAACAGCCCGGCACGGATTTGCCATTCGATCGTGATCCTGGAGCGTCCGAGCAATGGGATGGAAGTAGAGGTTGTGTTTGTGGATGAGGAGATGGGTTATTAGGAGTGGAATATAGTTACTGGTCACGGGCATGAACAGTACCGATTATAGAAAAATTTGATGGAAAAATAAGGATTTCTTTATATCTTTTTTGGACGGATTTGGTATAATCAAGAAGAACGAAGGCAGATTTGAACGAAAATATACAAAATCTACAGATACGTATGGGGGACGTATGGGGAAAGATGAAAGGAGAACAGGCAAACCATGAATATATTATTTTTTCTGACACCGAAAAGTGAAGTCATTTATGTGAATGAGGAGGACACGGTTGGGCAGGCAATGGATACGATGGAAAAGTACAAGTATTCTGCGGTACCGATCATCACGAAGGCAGGGCGTTACGCAGGGACATTAACCGAGGGCGACCTGCTGTGGGGACTCAAAAATAAGACAGATCTGGTGCAGAAAGGACTGGAAAAAGTGCGGATCACTGAGATTCCACGCCGTTCCGATAATCAGCCGGTACTTGTCAATGCGGATATGGAAGATCTTCTGGGAAAGATCATGAACCAGAATTTCGTGCCGGTGCTGGATGATCAGAAAAATTTTATCGGTATTATTACCAGAAAAGATGTTATCAGTTACCTTTGTAAAAAATAGTACATAATGATCGCTCTGTTTTTCAGCGGCGATCGCATTTATATATTTCCTGCATAAGATAAAGTATAATTGCTTTTGTAGGAGAATGAAATATGAATGGTTATCAGGATAACTCCAGCCGGAAAAATGCCTGCCGTTCGGGAATGCCTCTTATGTCATGCCCGGTGGCAGGCATTTCTGGCAATCGCTGCATAAATACCGCACCGCCAACCTGTCCGCCGGAAATACCTTGTGCTGGTTCGGTGCATCCTGTTTCGGAAAATGGGGCATTTTGCCCGCAGGGGCCAGAAATCCGACCTGCCCGCCCGTATCCGCAGACAGGAGGAAACAGACCGCCGCAGACATTTCTGGGAGGCGGAAATTATCCGGTCGGCATGGGATATGTACCGATTCAGTCCTGGCAGCAGCCGTATGCGCTGGAAACTGCATTCAGGCGGGGAACTATTTTTCCGGATCTGGATCTGCCGTTTATGATGGGAGGTGCCTGCTGATGAATGAGACTGCCAGAAAATTGATGAAACGGATTGATGATGCCAGCTTTGCAATGGATGATGTGATTCTCTATCTGGACACTCACCCGGATGACAGGAATGCGCTGAATTATTACCGGTATGTGGTGGCACTTCGGAAAGAAGCTGTTAAAGCGTATGAGGCATCGTTTGGACCGCTCACGATCGAGGATGCGGACGATGCATGCACATGGTCCTGGCTTACAGAGCGCTGGCCGTGGGAAGGGGAGGTGTAGCGTATGTGGAGATATGAAAAAAGATTACAATATCCAGTCAATATCAAGACGCCGAATCCGAAGATCGCGCAATATATAATGAGCCAGTATGGCGGTCCTGACGGCGAAATCGGAGCCTCTATGCGCTACCTGTCCCAGCGGTATACGATGCCTTATAAGATGCAGAAAGGACTTCTGACCGACATCGGAACCGAGGAACTCGCCCATATGGAGATGATTGCCGCCATTGTCCAGCAGCTCACGCGCAACCTTACTCCGGCACAGATCGAGTCATCCGGGTTCGGACCATACTATATTGACCACACCACGGCAATCTGGCCGCAGGCAGCAGGCGGAATCCCGTTCAATGCGTGCGAGTTCCAGTCGAAGGGCGATGCGATCACGGATTTATATGAGGATATGGCAGCAGAGCAGAAAGCCCGCACAACCTACGACAATATTCTCCGCGTGGTCAAAGATCCGGAAGTATGCGATCCGATCCGTTTTCTGCGCGAGCGGGAGATTGTACATTTTCAGCGGTTTGGTGAAGCTTTAAGAAATGTACAGGATCACCTGAGCAGTCGTAATTTCTATACGTTTAACCCAGAGTTTGATAAAGTGAAAGCGAAGGGATAAAACAAAAACCTCCGTAAACAATGTCAAATTCATTCTTTACGGAGGTTTTCAAACCAGCACCGAGTACGGATAAATCCTTACTGGATGTAAGGGGATTACCCATAAGTATATTGTAGTAGTGATGAGTTAGGTGTGCCAAATTTTTTATCAAGATACAGAACTAGTGTTTGCCAAGTGTGGGGGCATATGGTATAATATAAACATGGAAAAAGATATATTTACTATTAAGAGAAATACACTTTCATATGGTAGAGGATATGTGTATTCTTTGCAATATCATCTTGTCTGGTGCACGAAATATCGAAAACAGGTCCTGAAAAATGGGATAGACGCAGAATGTAAAAAAATGTTGTATGGGCTTGCGGAGGAATACAAATTTAAGATTTTGGCGATGGAGGTTATGCCAGATCATATTCATTTACTTCTGGATTGCAAACCGCAATTT
>NZ_CAKVZK010000040.1:0-24277 GCF_934835585.1 Clostridium sp. AF02-29
TTAGCGCGCCAGATTGTGGCTCTGGAGGCCAAGGGTTCGAATCCCTTTATCCACCTTTTTGGGCTATCGCCAAGCGGTAAGGCACAGCACTTTGACTGCTGCATTCGCTGGTTCGAATCCAGCTAGCCCAGTCTTTTATATGGAGCATTAGCTCAGTCGGTAGAGCACTTGACTTTTAATCAAGTTGTCCGGGGTTCGAATCCCCGATGCCTCATTACGAAGACACATTGCAGACGCGATGTGTCTTTTTGTGTAATGGGAAATCCCTTGGAATTCTCTATTACACAAAAAGGCGCTAACGTGCCAATGATGCGCGCTCGCGCGAAATTGTAATATGAGGAGGTTTTAAGTTATGGCAAAAAAGTCCATGCGCGTAATCAGGGAGTACACAATGATCACAGCGGCGACCTTTGTCGTGGCGGCAGCCGTCTATTTCTTTCTGATTCCGAGCGGTGTATCGGTGGGAAGTATTTCCGGTCTGGCGATGCTTTTGGGAAATGTGGTACCGCTGCCGATTTCAGTGCTGACCTTTATTTTAAATGCGGCGCTTCTGGTGGTGGGATTTCTTTTTATCGGACGCGAGTTCGGCGTCAAGACGGTGTATACGTCACTGATTCTGCCGGTTTTTCTGTGGGTGTTTGAGCAGGTTTTCCCGGATTTTGTGTCGCTCAACCAGGATGCGATGATGGATACGGTCTGCTATATCTTTGTTGTCAGCGTTGGTCTGGCTCTTTTGTTCTGGATGAATGCCTCGTCGGGCGGTCTGGACATCGTGGCAAAGCTCTTAAACAAATATTTCCATATGGAGCTGGGAAAAGCGATGGCGCTTCCAGGCATGTGTGTGGCGCTCTCATCCGTGTTTTTCAGCGATAAAAAACTGGTGGTGCTGGGCATTCTGGGCACATACTTAAACGGAATCGTGCTGGATCATTTTATTTTCGGTCTGAATCTGAAAAAGAGAGTTTGCATTATCTCGGAAAAAGAAGAAGAGATACGCCAGTTTATCCTGCATACGCTTCACAGCGGCGCGACGATCTATCAGGGATTCGGCGCGTTTGACAATGAGCCGAAGACGGAAATTATCACGATCGTAGATAAAAACGAATATGCACAGCTCATGCCGTATATATTAAAAACAGATCCGAAGGCATTTGTGACGGTGTATGCGGTGAATGAGATTATTTATCGTCCTAAAAGATAGAAAATGATGTTGCTGATAAAAAAACTCAGTAAGCAAAAATGAACAAAATTTGCTTGACGTGGTAAGTGATTCATGATATAGTCTCATTGAAGTTAGATGAGACTAACCTGCGAAAAGGAAAATAGAAGGCAGAAAAAGCCTTTTATTTTTTAAAAGATAGTTAGCTGTATCTAACTAAAGGTAGATATGGCTAACCAAGAGAAGCAGTCAGGAGGCAGAAAGATGGAACGGTTGTTTGAAGAAGTATTCGTAGAGGTGTGTGCGCCGACTCTTCGTGGCATCAAACCGTCGAACTTGTTCCGCTATCAGCCGCAGAACCGTGATAAACTCCTGGAAGCGCTTGATTTCTGGAACCGGGAACTGGAACCGTCGGGGCTTCAGGTGCGGGCGCTTAAAGAGTGCAGCCGGACGGGCGCGTTTCTGATTCTGGTGTACCGCGAGGAATGGCTTCGCTTCATTCTGGGTAAAATATCTGTACAGCACTTTTTAAAAAAGTCTGGTTACCAGATGAAGAAGACGGTCGATGGCTTTTTGAGGCAGCTTTCCAACCGGCTTTGTCTGGAACATGATTTTCCACATGAGATTGGCATTTTCCTGGGGTATCCGCTTGAGGATGTTGTTGGATTCATTGAAAATCAGGGAAAAAATTATACCTGCAGCGGTTACTGGAAGACGTATGGCGATCCGCAGGAAGCAAAACGGCGGTTTGATTCATACCGGGAATGCACGGAAGTGTGCCGGGAGAAATACCGTCAGGGGACACCGATTATTCAGCTTGTAAAAGCCGCATAATAAATCTAAGTAAGTAAATTATTCACAAGGAGGAAATAAAAATGAGCAAGGTAGCAATTGTATACTGGAGCGGAACAGGAAACACAGAGGCTATGGCAAATTACGTAGCAGAGGGCGTTAAGAAAGCGGGCGGCGAGGCTGATTTATTTACTTCCGCAGAGTTTGGCGCTGACAAAGCTGGCGAGTATGACAGAATCGCATTTGGCTGCCCGTCCATGGGAGCTGAACAGTTAGAGGAGTCTGAGTTCCAGCCGATGTTCGACGAGGTTAGCCCGGTTCTCTCTGGCAAAAAGATTGCATTATTCGGTTCTTACGGATGGGGCGACGGCGAGTGGATGCGTACCTGGGAGAGCGACTGCATGACTCTGGGCGTAACCATGGCTTGCGAGCCGGTAATCTGCAACGCAACGCCGGACGAGGCAGCAGGTGCTGAGTGCGAGGCACTGGGCGAGGCTCTTGCAAACGCATAAGTAGAATCGCATAAAAACACATATATAATAAGAAGAAGTACAATTACCTGCGAACGCAGGACATCTTAAATTGCCATAATAAAGATGCTTAAAAATTGAAAATCAGAAAAGGAAGTGTCCTCCCGCGGCGCTTCCTTTTTTGTGGGCAAATATCCCCTTTTCGAAAACTCCAAAATGTGATATGATAAAAAATAAAACTGTTTGATTTGACTCAAACAACAGTATCAATTTACGAAAAGAAACAACGGAGGGAATGTATATGGAAGAAAATAAAAAACCATTGGCAGAGGGAGAGGAGAAGGAAGAGACTGTCTCCAAGAACTTTATCGAGCGCGAGATTGACAAAGATCTGGCAGAAGGCGTTTACGATCATGTCCAGACGAGATTTCCTCCGGAACCGAACGGATATCTTCATATTGGACACGCTAAATCGATTATTCTGAACTCTGGACTGGCAAAAGAATACAACGGAAAATTCAATCTCCGTTTTGATGACACCAACCCGACGAAAGAGAAGACAGAGTTTGTTGAGTCGATCATCGAGGATGTAAAATGGCTGGGCGCTGATTTTGAGGACCGCCTGTTTTTTGCATCCAACTATTTCCAGCAGATGTATGAGTGTGCAGTTCTTCTTATTAAAAAGGGAAAAGCATTCGTCTGCGATCTGACAGCTGATCAGATCCGCGAGTACCGCGGTGATTTTAACAATCCTGGTAAGGAAAGCCCATACCGCAACCGCAGCATCGAGGAGAACTTACAGCTCTTTGAGGAGATGAAAGAAGGCAAATATGTGGATGGCGAAAAGGTACTGCGTGCGAAAATTGATATGGCATCCCCAAACATCAATATGCGTGATCCGGTTATTTATCGTGTAGCCCATATGCATCATCACAACACCGGGGACAAATGGTGCATTTACCCGATGTACGATTTCGCTCATCCGATTGAGGATGCGATTGAGCACATCACGCATTCGATTTGTACGCTGGAATTTGAGGATCACAGACCGCTCTATGACTGGGTCGTAAAAGAGTGCGAGTTTGAGAAGCCGCCGCGCCAGATTGAGTTTGCGAAGATGTATCTGACCAACGTCATTACCGGAAAACGTTATATCAAGAAACTGGTAGAAGATAAGATTGTAGATGGCTGGGATGACCCGCGTCTGGTAACCATCGCAGCGCTGCGCCGCAGAGGTTACACGCCGGAATCCATCCGCCGCTTTGTAGAGCTGGCAGGTGTCTCCAAAGCAGATAATTCCATCGACAGTGCAATGTTAGAGTACTGCCTGCGCGAGGATCTGAAATTAAAGAAGTCCCGTGTGATGGCAATTCTTGATCCGGTCAAGCTTGTTATCGACAACTATCCGGAAGGACAGATCGAGGAGCTGGATGCACCAAACAATATGGAGAACGAGGACCTTGGTTCCAGAAAGATTCCATTCGGCAGAGAACTTTACATCGAACGCGAGGACTTTATGGAAGAACCACCGAAGAAATACTTCCGTCTCTTCCCGGGCAATGAGGTCCGCCTGATGAACGCGTACTTTGTTACCTGCACCGGATGCGAGAAAGATGCAGACGGCAATGTAACGGTTGTTCACTGTACCTACGATCCGGAGACGAAGAGTGGTTCTGGCTTCAATGCAAGAAAGGTAAAAGGTACGATTCACTGGGTAGCAGCACAGACTGCACTGAAAGCAGAAGTACGTCTCTATGAGAATCTGGTAGACGAGGAAAAGGGCAAACTCAATGCAGATGGAACGCTGAACTTAAATCCGAATTCTCTGCGCGTTCTGAAAGAGTGTTACTTAGAGCCGGGTCTGAAAGAGGCAAAAGCATTTGAGAGCTTTCAGTTCGTCCGCAATGGATACTTCTGCGTGGACTGCCGCGACAGCGAGCCGGGCAAACCGGTTTTCAACCGGATTGTTTCGCTGAAGAGCTCTTTCAAGCTTCCGAAATAAATCAAGGACAAATCTTGAAAATGTATAAAAAAATACAGAAAAAAGCGGCTTTGTTCTGATGAAAAAAGGAGAAAACGGGACTTTCAGAATACATTTTAGAATATGAGCAAAATGCTTGAGAGGTCTTGGCGATTCTTCCGGGGGTTGTTAAGAAAAATGTAGAAAAATGTAGTAATAACCTATAAAAAGCAGGTTGTTTTTGCTAATAAAACACCCTGCTTTTTGTGCATAATTTATGAAAGGCTTGGTTGACAATCAGGGGGGTTACTGTTATAATTTAAGTAAAGTGAGCTGATCATGTCAATCTGTGGCTTCACTTGTTACAGTTAAGGGGAAAAGCCCCTTATAAATTGCTTTCAAAAATGGAATGCATTCCACAATACGGAATCTTACTAGTGGAATTTTATAAGTATAATTTTTCACAAAGAAAGCAGAACCTAAAATAAATAAGGAGGTGCAATGCACAATGTGGACTGAACCAACTATGCCTTTCGGGCAGTCAGTTATCGTTTCTCTGCTGGGTCTTTCGGTGGTTTTCCTGGCTCTGATCTGTCTGGCTCTGGCAATTATGGTAATTTCCAAGATTCTCCGCTCCGTTGTTTCTGATGGTGCTAAGGCCCCGGCCGCAGCACAGAAAGCAGCACCGGCTGTGTCGGACGAAGCTGATAAGGAATTACTTGCCGTGCTGATGGCAACGATCGGGGATGACCTCGGATTGCCGACAGACAAGTTTAAGATCTTGAGCGTGACAGAAGTTAAGTAATGAGAAACAGGAATGAAAGGAAATCGAAAGGAAGGTTAGAGCAGTTATGAAGTATACGGCTACCCTCAATGGAAAACAGTACGAAGTAGAACTTGAAAGAATCGATGCATACGAGCCAATGCCGCGTTACGGCGAGGCTCCGGCAGTAGCACCGGCTCCAGTAGCAGCACCGGCAGCACCGGCACCGGCTCCTGCACCAGCAGCACCGGCTCCTGCACCAGCAGCAGCACCGGCACCGGCGGCAGCACCGGCAGCAGGCGCAACTACCGTAGAGGCTCCGATGCCAGGTAAGATCCTGAACATCAAAGTATCTGCAGGACAGGCAGTTAAGTTTGGTGAGACCGTCATCGTGATGGAAGCTATGAAGATGGAAACTGAAATCGTTGCTCCGGCAGACGGTACAGTAGCACAGATTCTTGTCAAGGCAGGCGACGCCGTTGACACAGGTGCAGCACTGGTTACCCTGAACTAATAGAACGATACAGGGATAATTATTCGAAAGGACGTAAAGAATTATGAAATATGTTGCTACGATCAATGGAAAGAAATACGAAGTTGAAGTAGAAAAATTAGAAGCATACAAATCTCTGGATCGTAATGGTGTAGCAGCTCCGGCAGCACCGGTTCTTCCGGCATCCGCACCGGTACAGAGACCGGCAGCACCGGCTCCGGTTGCAGCAGCACCGGCACCAGCTCCAGCACCGGCACCGGCAGCAGCTCCGGCACCGGCACCGGCAGCAGCTCCGGCGGGCGCAACTACCGTAGAAGCTCCGATGCCAGGTAAAATCCTGAACATCAAAGTATCTGAAGGACAGGCAGTTAAATTTGGCGAAGTAGTAGTTATTATGGAAGCCATGAAGATGGAGACTGAGATCGTTGCTCCGGCAGACGGTACAGTCAGCAAGATCCTTGTTAAGGCTGGCGATTCTGTTGATACAGGAGCTGCTCTGGTTGCTCTGAACTAGGAGGTTAGGTAATGAACTTTTTTGAAATATTAAAAGAGCTTCTTGCACAGTCAGGTTTCGCAGCATTGACCTGGAGAAGCTGTGTAATGATTCTCATTGCTTTTGTATTATTATACCTGGCAATTAAAAAGCAGTTCGAGCCGCTTCTTCTGCTCCCGATTGCATTTGGTATGTTCCTGGCAAACCTGCCGTTAGCTGACCTGATGAAGGAAAGTGAGCCGTGGTATACCGCAGGTGTTCTGCGTATCATCTACGGCGGTGTTAAGTCCAGTTTGTTCCCGTGTCTGATCTTCATGGCAGTAGGTGCCATGACAGACTTTGGTCCGCTGATTGCAAACCCGGTGAGCCTTCTGCTTGGTGCAGCTGCTCAGTTCGGTATCTACATTGCATTCATGCTGGCTAACGCAACTGGCTTATTCACAGTAGGTGAGGCTGCCGCTATCGGTATCATCGGTGGTGCAGACGGTCCGACCGCTATCTATGTAGCCAACAACCTGGCACCGGATCTGGTTGCTCCGATCGCCGTTGCCGCTTACTCCTACATGGCGCTGATTCCGCTGATTCAGCCGCCGATCATGAAGCTTCTTACCACTAAGAAAGAGCGTTCCATCGTTATGAAGCAGCTCCGTAAGGTAAGCAAGGTTGAGAAGATTGTATTCCCGGTATTCGTAGTACTCTTCTGCTCCCTGCTTCTTCCGTCCGTAGCTCCGCTGCTTGGTATGCTGATGCTTGGTAACCTGCTTCGTGAATCTGGTGTTACAGAGCGTCTTTCTGATACAGCTCAGAACGCACTGTGCAACATCGTAACTATCATGCTTGGTACTACCGTAGGTGCGACCGCAAACGGCGAGATTTTCCTGCGTGTTCAGACCATCGCTATCGTTTGCATGGGTCTTCTTGCATTCGCATTCGCTACCATCGGAGGTGTTCTCCTTGGTAAGGTGCTGTGCGCTGTAACCGGCGGCAAGATCAACCCGTTAATCGGTTCCGCTGGTGTATCTGCTGTACCGATGGCTGCCCGCGTTTCTCAGACAGTTGGTGCAAAAGAGAATCCGACCAACTTCCTTCTGATGCACGCTATGGGACCAAACGTAGCAGGTGTTATCGGTTCTGCCGTAGCAGCAGGTTTCTTCATGCTGATTTTCGGTTAATCGAATATTGATTTTTGGCTGTTGCAGCCGGGATCTGGCTGCATCTGGCCTGCGAAAGACCGCAGCGCCGGAAGTACCGGATCCCGTTTTTACTTATTTATATAGGTAGTTATAGAAAATTTTTTTAAAGGAGGCTTTATTGTGGCTAATAAAGTAATGTCTTTACACGATGCCGTAGAAAAGTATGTATGTGACAACGATGTACTTTGTCTCGGCGGATTTACAACAAACCGTAAACCGTATGCAGCAGTTTACGAGATCCTTCGTCAGGGTAAAACTGGTTTTGTAGGCTGGTCTGGCCCGGCAGGTGGTGACTGGGATGCGTTAATCGGTGAGGGCCGTGTGAGAGCCTACATCAACTGCTATACTGCAAACTCTGGTTACACCAACGTAGCTCGTCGTTTCCGTGCAGCTATCGAGAAGGGTGAGCTTACATATGAGGATTATTCTCAGGACGTTCTGATGCTTCAGCTTCATGCTGCATCTCTGGGTCTTCCGTACCTGCCGGTACGTATGATGCAGGGCTCCGGACTTGTTAAGTTCTGGGGTATCAGCGAAGAGAAGAGAAGAACCATGGAAGGTGTTGACAACCTGAAATGCGTAGAGATCGAGAACCCGCTTGAGCCAGGCGAGAAGCTGCTGGCTGTTCCGGTTCCGAAGCTTGACTGCGCTATCATCCATGTTCAGCAGGCATCTCCGGATGGAACCTGTATCATCGATGGTGATGAGTTCCATGACGTAGATATCGCTGTAGCTGCAAAACGTTGTATCGTTACCTGCGAGGAGATCGTAAGTGATGAGTATATCCGTCGTGACCCAACCAAGACAAGAATCTTTGGTGAGTGTGTAGACGCCGTTGTTCGTGCACCGTACGGTGCTTGGCCGGCACAGTGCTACGGCTACTATGATGATGATGATAAGGGCTTGAAAGAGTACGACAAGGCTTCCAAGTACCTTGACGCTGAGGATGCTAAGGCACAGCTTCAGAAGGCTGCAGACAAAGCTGCTAAGGCTGCTGCTGCTAAGCCGGAAGATGAGAAGCTTGCAAAAGCTGCAGAAGTTGCTGCACAGGCTGCAAAAGATGCTGCTGACGGCACCAAGATTCCGGAGACCTTCAAGGATTACCTTCAGAAGTATGTATATGGATGCAAGGATCAGGATGATCTGCTCAACGTACTGGGCGGCGCTCGCCTCATGAACCTTAAGAATGAGCCGCATCTTGGCTATTCTACCAGACATTAATTGAGGGAGGGAAAATCTAAAATGGCTGATTATACAAAGTATACAAAGCAGGAAATGCAGGCTTACGCCATCGCAAAAAATATTAAAGAAAATCAGATCGTTATCGTTGGTACCGGTCTTCCGTTAATCGGTGCATCCCTGGCAAAACGTGTTGTTTGCCCGAGCTGCCATCCGATCGTAGAGAGTGGTCTTATGGATTGTTCTCCGATCGAGGTTCCGCGTTCTGTAGGTGACAACCGTTTCATGGCTCACTGTGCAGTACAGTGGCCGAACATTCGTTTCGTAGGTTTCGAGGCTAATGAGTGGTTACATGATGCTGATCGTATGATCGCATTCATCGGTGGCGCTCAGATCGACCCGTACGGAAACGTTAACTCTACCTGTATCTTTGGTAAGGGTGATTATGTTAAACCTACCACACGTTTCACCGGTTCTGGCGGTGCAAACGGAATCGCTACCTTCTGCAACACCATCATCATGATGCAGCATCAGAAGAGAAGATTCATGGATCATGTTGACTACATCACAAGCTGTGGCTGGATGGACGGCCCTGGCGGACGTGAGAGAGCAGGTCTTCCGGGCAACCGTGGACCGCAGATGGTAGTTACCGATCTTGGTATCATGAAATTCGATGAAGAGACCAAGAGAATGTATCTGGCTTACTACTATCCATTCTCCTCTCCGGAAATGGTTCAGGAGAACACTGGTTTCGAGATCGATACCTCCAGAGCTCAGCTGATGGAAGGTCCGGATCCGGAGATCATCCGCGTTATTCGTGAAGAGATCGACCCAGGTCAGGCATTCATCAAAGTTCCGAAGGAGACTAAGTAATTAGCCTTCCATAGGGAATCAAGACAGATATCATTTCTGTCGATTAATTAGTTACTGATTGCAGGCGGGACAGGAGACGAACTGTCCCGCAAGCAATTCATTTATAACCATTTTTATTTTTTATTTTATAAGGAGAAAAGAAGACATGAATATGTATTCAATGCCAGGATATTTCCAGAATATGCCTACCGTTGGTAAAGCTCTGGTTAATCCGAATCCGGAAAACGAGCAGGAACTGAAGGCTGTTGAGAACGACATCCATGAGTCCATTAAGCAGGCTCTTGATGCTGGTATCACAACCGAAGAGAAGTTAAACGCACGTGGACAGCTTTCTGCTACACAGCGTATCAACGCCCTGATCGATCCAGGTACATGGTGCCCGTTAAACAGCCTTTACAATCCGGAAGACAACCGTTTCCAGACAACTAACGTTCTGAATGGTCTTGGCCGTGTAAATGGCAAATGGGTTTACATCATCGCTTCTGATAACAAGAAGATGGCTGGTGCTTGGGTTCCGGGACAGGCAGATAACCTGCTCCGTGCTGCAGATACCGCTAAGATGCTGCATCTGCCGTTAGTATACCTGTTAAACTGCTCAGGCGTTGAGTTCCCGAACCAGGACAAAGTATACCCGAACCGTCGTGGTGGTGGTACACCGTTCTTCCGCAACGCTGAGTTAAACCAGCTTGGTGTTCCGGTTATCGTAGGTATCTACGGAACCAACCCGGCAGGTGGTGGTTACCACAGCATTTCCCCGACTATCCTGATCGCTCATAAAGATGCGAACATGGCAGTTGGTGGCGCTGGTATCCTTTCCGGTATGAACCCGAAGGGTTACATCGATGAGGAAGCAGCAGAGCAGATCGTTAACGCTCAGATCGAGAACAGCAAACATCACGTTCCGGCTCCGGGTTCCGTGCCGATCCACTATGATGAGACCGGATTCTTCCGTGAGGTTTACGAGGATGATTTAGGCGTTATCGAGGGAATCAAGAAGTACATCAATTACCTTCCGTGCTTCAACCTGGAGTTCTTCCGTGTTGACAGCCCGAAGGCTCCGCAGCTTCCGGCTGAGGATCTGTACAGCATCATCCCGATGAACCAGAAACGTCCGTACGACATCTACGATGTAATCGGCCGTCTGTTCGATAACAGTGAGTTCTTCGAGTACAAGAAAGGCTACGGTCCGGAGATCGTTGCTGGTCTTGCAAAAGTTAACGGCCTTCTGGTTGGTGTTATCGCTAACGTACAGGGCTTACTCATGAACTATCCGGAGTACAAACAGGGTTCTGTAGGTATCGGTGGTAAGCTGTACCGTCAGGGTCTGATTAAGATGAACGAGTTCGTTACTCTGTGTGCTCGTGATAAGACACCGATTATCTGGCTGCAGGATACCACAGGTATCGATGTAGGCGATGACGCTGAGAAGGCAGAGCTGCTTGGTTTAGGTCAGTCCCTGATTTACTCCATCGAGAATTCTAAACTTCCGTCTCTGGAGGTTACTCTTCGTAAGGCAAGTGCTGCTGCTCACTACGTTCTGGGTGGTCCGCAGGGCAACAACACCAACGTATTCTCTATCGGTACAGGTGCTTGCGAGTACTACGTAATGCCGGGTGAGACCGCTGCAAACGCTATGTACTCCAGAAAGCTTGTTAAAGCTAAAAAAGCTGGCGAGCCGCTTCAGCCGATCATCGACAAGATGAACGCTATGATCCAGATGTACACAGACAAATCTCGTCCGAAATACTGTACAAAACAGGGTATGGTTGATGAGATCGTAGATCTGACCGATCTTCGTCCGTACATCCAGGCATTTACCGAGGCTTATTATCAGAATGCTCAGGCTATCTGCCCGATGCATCAGATGCTGGCTCCGAGATCTACTCGTGAGTTCATCAACTACGGTAAATAATTATCAAATTAAAACGGCATTGTGATAGGTGCCGCTAAGATAACATTTTAAAAAGAGAAGGCGCGTAAGTACGCGGCTGACAGTGATAGTGTAAATAGTGATAAGTAACAAATTGATAGTGTGAATAGTGTGAGGCTCTGGCGAAGCGGCTTGTCTGTATGACTGTAAATGAACCGTTTTTCCGGATGCTTGCAGATAAATCGGGCAAAGGAACTGGAACCTTTGCTCGATTTATTGGTATACTCAGGCAGATAAGTAATAAGTAATAGTTTTGTTAAGAATTATTTTATAACATTTTCAAGATTTTACAGCGACTTTTAGTTGATTTTGTGGTATTATGATGGGTGGAGACGATGTGATAGCACGGATCTGCCAAAACATCGTTGAAACAAAAATCAGGCATAGAAAGTCAGTATTGAAAGGAAAAAGATACATCATGAGCGAAATTTTCACTTTAGGTATCGATGTAGGCTCTACAGCTTCCAAATGTATCATCCTGAAGGATGGCAAGGAGATCGTAGGTAAGTCTCTGATTGACGTTGGAGCAGGTACCAGCGGTCCAAACCGTGCCATCGAGGCAGTTCTGGAAGATGCAGGCCTCAAGAAAGAAGATATGGCATTCACACTGGCTACCGGTTATGGACGTACATCTCTGATGGACGGAATTGCCGATAAGCAGATGAGTGAGCTGTCATGTCATGCAAAGGGCGCTTATTTCCTTTTCCCGAAGGTTCATACCGTAATTGACATTGGCGGTCAGGACGTGAAGGTTCTTCGCGTTGAGGACGGTGTCATGACAAACTTCCAGATGAACGATAAGTGTGCAGCCGGAACCGGAAGATTCCTGGATGTTATGGCTCGCGTTCTCGAAGTTGAGGTAAGTGATCTAGGCCGTCTTGGCGCTATGTCCAAGAAGCAGGTAGGAATCAGTTCCACCTGTACGGTTTTTGCAGAGAGTGAGGTTATAAGCCAGTTGTCGATGGGAACGGATAAATGTGATATCATTGCCGGTATTCATCGTTCAGTGGCTCATCGTGTCACGGGTCTTGCCCACCGAATCGGTGTAGTGCCGGATGTCGTTATGACAGGCGGTGTGGCTCAGAACCAGGGCGTAGTAGATGCGCTTGAGGCTGAGCTTGGCGTAAAGATTTATACATCCCCGCTGACACAGTATAACGGCGCGCTTGGCGCAGCCCTGATGGCATATCAGGTAGCCAGCCGTCAGAAGTAACTAAGTTAATTTTTAAGAATGGAGGATAATTATTATGGCAAAACAAGTTAGTCCTGGTGTTCTTGCGCTTCGTAAAGTCGTAGATGACGTACATAAAGAGGCGCGTGAGGCCAAAGCAAGAGGCGAGTTAGTTGGATGGTCTTCTTCCAAATTCCCGTGTGAGCTTGCAGCAGCATTTGATTTACACGTTATGTATCCGGAGAACCAGGCAGCTGGTATCGCAGCTAACCGTTACGGTGAGCTGATGTGCCAGGCAGCTGAGGATCTTGGATATGACAACGATATCTGCGGTTATGCTCGTATCAGCCTTGCATATGCAGCTGGTGTACGTGTATCCCGTAAGTATGATCCGGAGACTGGTGAATACATCATCGATCCGAGCACAGGTAAACCATTAAAGGATGCTGACGGCAACGTAGTGATGGGTGAAGACGGAAAACCGAAGAAGGATCCGAAGACTCAGACTCCGTATCTGCAGCTGGACAACCTGCTTGAGATTGAAAAACTCCCGGATGGTCCGGAAAAAGAGAAACGTCTTGAGGCTATTTCTCCGATTCGTCAGATGCGTATTCCGCAGCCGGATTTCGTTCTTTGCTGCAACAACATCTGTAACTGTATGACAAAATGGTATGAGAACATCGCTCGTATGTGTAACATTCCGCTGATCATGATCGATATCCCGTACAACAATACAGTAGATGTTCATGATGAGAATGTTAAATACGTTCGCGCTCAGTTCGACAAAGCGATCAAACAGCTGGAAGAGCTGACAGGCAAGAAGTTCGACGAGAAGAAGTTCGAGCAGGCTTGTGCAAACGCTAACCGTACCGCTAAGGCTTGGCTGAAAGTCTGTGATTTCCTGCAGTACAAACCGGCTCCATATAGTGGATTTGACCTGTTCAACCACATGGCAGACGTTGTAACTGCACGTGCTACTGTAGCTGCTGGTGATGCTTTTGAATTACTTGCAAAAGACCTGGAAGAGACAGTTAAGAAGGGTGAGACCACAACTCCGTTCCCGGAGAAATACCGTGTTATGTTCGAGGGTATTCCGTGCTGGCCGAAACTGCCGGCTCTGTTCAAACCGCTGAAGACCCACGGTGTAAACGTTACTGCCGTTGTATATGCTCCGGCATTCGGTTTCGTTTACAACAACATCGATGAGATGGCTCGTGCTTACTACAAAGCTCCGAACTCTGTCTGCATCGAGCAGGGTGTTGACTGGCGTGAAGGCATCTGCCGTGACAACAAGGTAGATGGCGTTCTGGTTCACTACAACAGAAGCTGTAAACCGTGGAGTGGTTACATGGCTGAGATGCAGCGTCGCTTTACTGCTGACCTGGGTATCCCGTGTGCTGGTTTCGACGGCGATCAGGCTGACCCGCGTAACTTCAATGCTGCTCAGTACGAGACTCGTGTAGAGGGTCTGGTTGAGGCAATGGAAGCAAATAAGCAGGCAAAGGAGGCTAAATAACCATGAGTGTTAACGCATTATTAGAAGAATTTAAGGTAAAAGCTGCAACTCCGAAGCAGCAGCTTGCTGAATATAAAGCTCAGGGCAAAAAAGTAGTTGGTGTTCTTCCTTACTACGCTCCGGAAGAGCTTGTATATGCCGCTGGTATCGTTCCGATGGGTATGTGGGGTTCCAACACTAAGACCATCAGCCGTGCAAAAGAGTACTGCGCTACTTTCTACTGCACCATCGCTCAGTTAGCTCTGGAGATGCTGCTGGATGGAACTATGGATCAGTTAGACGGTATTATCACACCTACTATCTGTGATACTCTTCGTCCGATGAGCCAGAACTTCCGTGTAGCTATGGGCGACAAGATGAAAGTTATCTTCTTAGCTCATCCGCAGAACCGTTTCGAAGAGTTTGGTCTTCAGTTCTGTATCGATCAGTACAACCATGTAAAAGCTGATCTGGAAGAAATCGCTGGAAGAAAGATTACTGATTCTGACATCCAGGATGCTATCGTTGTATACAACAAGAGCCGTGCAGCTCGCCGTGAGTTCGTAAAACTGGCTAACGAGCACTGTGATGTTATTACACCAACCAAACGTTCCGCAGTCCTGAAGGCATTCTACTTCATGGAGAAGCCGGAATACACTGCAAAGCTGAACGAGCTGAACGCAGAGCTGGCTAAACTTCCGGTATGTGACTGGAAGGGAACCAAGGTTGTTACCTCCGGTATTATCTGTGATAATCCGAAGCTGCTTTCTATCTTCGAAGAGAACAACATCGCTATCGCTGCAGATGATGTAGCACACGAGACACGTTCCTTCCGTGTAGACGCTCCGGAAGACGAGCTGGATCCGGTTAGAGCACTGGCTAAACAGTTCGCTAACATCGATTACGAAGTACTTCTGTACGATCCGGAATCCAACAAGAACCGTCGTGGTGAGTTCGTAGCTAACATGGTTAAGGAGAGCGGCGCTCAGGGTCTGGTACTGTTCATGCAGCAGTTCTGTGATCCGGAGGAGATGGAGTATCCGTACCTGAAGAAAGCTCTGAACGATGCAGGCGTTCCGCACATCAAACTGGGTATCGACCAGCAGATGAGAGACTTCGGTCAGGCAAGCACTGCTATTCAGGCATTCGCTGACGTCCTTGCACTTCAGAAATAATAGAAGATTCGTTTGGGAAACTGAATGATGAGATAGAAACGCCCCCGCAGGAGATTTCCTTGCGGGGGCGTTTGTTTGTGTGTCTTGCGGCACACGTTTATTTATTCCTCTGTGGAGTCAGAAGAACTATTATTTGCAATTTCCTCATCCGTCACAGATCCCTGGCGGTAGCCGCTGTCTGGTTCCTGTTTGGAGTTCTTCTTTGGAGCATCCGGCTTTTTGTCTCCGGAAGTAGAAGAGGTTTCTTTGGACGGACCGGAGCTGGCGGAATTGCTGCTATCATCGCTGGAAGAATCTTCGGATGAGCCGGTGCTGGAGTCAGAGCTTCCGGAAGCTGGCGTCCTGCTGGAGCTGGTGGCTGTTTTTTTCGTCTTTTTGGAGGAGCTGTTCTGGAAATCGTCCCAGCTTTCGTTATCGAATTCATTGGAAGCCGCGGTCTGGCGGCTCTGAGCGATGCCGTTTACCGTCCAGGCGCCGTCTGCGTTTACAGTGTAGCCGTCCGGTGTTGTGGTGGTGGTTAGAAGCCAGCCTTCGGCGTCGAAATAGTAGCATTCGCTGACGCCGTCCTGGTTGCCGTCGATCCAGCGCCAGCCATTTGCCGCCCAGGTGTTGTCACCGTTGTCGTACCACCAGCGGGCAGCATTGTCACCAGCTCCATTTTTCCAGCTTCCTGCCATCGCCGGGAAAGCGGCGGAGAGGGAGAGAAGACCCGTTGTTAAGCCTGCTAAAAATAAGCGTTTATTAATCATAAAGTGAAATCTCCTTTTTGCAAAAATGATTAAAAAAGAGGATATCTCAAAGCTCCGGATATGATGTATACCCGAATCTTTGATAATATCCCCCCCTGTTTTTATTTCGTTACTGTTCACGCATACGTGCCCAGTAACGGAATTTGCCGTGGCTTCGCATTTAAATACGGCAAATTCCTGCTGACACCACGTTTTCGTACGGCACTTTCGGTTCCAAAAGTGCCTACCCGTGAACCGTAATTTTATTTCTCCTGCTTAAATGTATGTCCCATATAATAGGACAATTCTGCCGCACTGTGGCGAACCTGCTCCTGCAGGTGCAGAAGATGTGTGTCATCTTCAATACGGGAATACGGTGCGATGATTCCGACCGAAGCGGAAATGCGTCCGTCAATACCGTAAATGGGAGCACCGATCCCGACTGCATCCGGGACGTATTCGCCGTGGGAAACGGCAATGCCCTTCTCACGGATGGTGCGGAGTTCTTCTGCCAATTCTGCGGGATCCGCCTTTGGAAATGCCTCAGGACGGTTTAAGCGCGTGTACAGATAGCGGCGGATGTATTCGTCGCTCTGGAAAGCCAGAAGCGCCTTGCGGATCGCACCGCAGTGCAGATCCATCTCATAGCCAAATTCTTCGACGACCTTGAGGTGGTTCGGACCGTCCGTTTTGTCAAGTACCAGTCCTTTGTCGCCAACCTGGATGATCAGATAGGAATCCTCACGGGTACAGTAGGAGAGGTTCTTGAGAATCGGAAGCGCCGCATCCTGAATCCGCACATTGTCAGCCGCCGCCCGACCGAGAGAGATGAGGGCGGGACCGAGCTGGTAGGTGTGCGCGTGTTCATCGCGGATCACGTATTTTTTTTCACAAAATGTCTGCAAAATCCGGTGGATCGTGCTGGGCGGAAGCCCGGTTGATTCGGAAAGTTCTGCGATGGAATATTTGTGGTTGGCTTCTTTTAAAAGTTCCAGAAGTTCCATCGCGCGGAGAAGACTTTGTATCATGCAAAGAATCCTCCTGTGTTATTCTGTGATTTCCTCAACCGTCACGGTTGTGCTGTCATCCGGGGCTGCGTCGGAATCCTCTTTCTCGGAAGAAGCTTCGCCGTCCTCGGAAACCGGAGCATCTGCGCGAACAGTTTCTGTTTTGACTGGTTCTTCGGAAGAGACATCTGCATCAGCCGGAGCTTTTTCGCTTTCTTCAGAATGTTCAGAAGTTTCCTCTGGAGTCTCAGCTGGAGCTTCCTTTTTCTCCGGGTTTAAGGAAACATAGCTGCGTTCGGAGGCAGCTGTATCAGAAGTCTTGGAAGCTTCTTTATCGCCGGCATCGTCAAAATCATCGAAATCATCTTCAAAGTCGTGGAAATCCTCGTCCAGTTCCTTGTGGAATGATTTATACTGTAAGACGTAAGAAACACCAGCTGCTGCAGCGCCGACGATAGCTGCCAGTGTCAGTAATTTACCAAAATGTTTTTTTGCCATGGTTGATACTCCTCTCTATACGATTCGATATCCTTATTGTAATACGAAACGCCTAAAAAATAAAGGGAATCTTTTGTGAACACCGGGATATGTGTGAATCACGTGTTACGGGGCACGTATGCGTGAACAGTAACACAGGGGCGGTAATTATGTACAGGAAGCATGAGAAAAACGCTTGTTGTCATACCGGAAATCATGTAGAATAAAATTATATATTTGCCAGGTGGTGATAAAAATAAAATGATGAATTCCAATACAAAGATGACGGCGCAGGAATTGGAACAAATGATTGCGCAGATGGAAAAGATATTTACGGTTGTACGTATTTTAGATAAAGATCTGCTCCATAAGATGGACGTGAGGAACGGGGAACTCCGATCTGAGGACTGCAAATGTTATTCGTTCTGGGAAAAAGGAAAGAATTG
The DNA here is from genome assembly GCF_934835585.1 of Clostridium sp. AF02-29. Classification (NCBI taxonomy): domain Bacteria; kingdom Bacillati; phylum Bacillota; class Clostridia; order Eubacteriales; family Clostridiaceae; genus Clostridium; species Clostridium sp. AF02-29. Next base: position 17,805 of record NZ_CAKVZK010000040.1, read on the forward strand.
TGAGAATTGTGTGGCACAGCGCGCGCTTGCGATGAAGGGACAGTGCACGAAGCTTGAATTTATCGGTCTGAAGATGTATCAGGTCATTGCGAAGTATCTGGAGGTGGATGGAGTTCCCTGTGTGGTGGAGATGATTTCCTGTCTGGATGATGAGACACTTCTTGATGCAGAGGGAAGAGAAACACTCGTTAAGAAATTTGCACACTACAGGCGCGAGCTGTATGCGGATGCACTGACGGGGAGCTACAACCGGAGATATTTTGAAGATCAGTTAAAAGAGCAGCGGATGGATGCCGGTATCGCGATGATCGATCTGGATGATTTGAAGACCCACAATGATACATATGGGCATGTGGCGGGCGATAAAGTGCTGGTGACGGTGTCGGCGGCGATTATAAGCTGTGTCCGTAAGACGGACCGCCTGGTGCGTTATGGCGGGGATGAATTTCTGCTTGTGATGCCGGGCATCAGTCTGGAGGCATTTGTTGAGAAGCTGCACCGGATTCAGGATGTGATCCGCAGCATGAGTGTTGAAGGATATCCGCAACTGAAATTGTCAGTCAGCATCGGCGGTACGCTGACGAACGGGGAGACAGTCGGGAAGGCGATGTGCCGGGCGGACGAATATATGTATCAGGCGAAGACCTCCAAGAACACGATTGTGACTGAGAAAGATGGGCAGCGGACACCGGAGGAGAGCGTGGCAGCCGGGCGGCGCAATGCGAGTCGTTACCGCATTTTGATCGTGGACGATTCGGAGATGAACCGTATGATTCTCTCAGAAATGCTGAAAGGCGAATTCGAGATTCTGGAGGCAGAAAATGGTTCAGCATGTCTCGACATGCTGAACCATTATGAGACGAAGATTTCCCTGATTCTTCTCGATATCGTCATGCCGGGGATGGACGGCTTCGGGGTTCTGGAATACATGAACCGCAACAACCTGATCGGGGATATCCCGGTTATCATGATTTCGGGCGAAGATTCGGGCAAGGTCATCAAGCAGGCGTATGAGTGGGGCGTTTCTGATTATATCAAGCGCCCGTTCGATATGGAGGTTGTACACAGGCGTGTCTTAAATACGATCAAATTGTATGCGAAACAGCGCCGCCTGGTGGCAATGGTGACGAACCAGGTTTTTGAGAAAGAGAAGAATAGCCGGATGCTGATCAGTGTTCTGAGCGAGATCGTGGAATTTCGAAATGGCGAGAGCGGTATGCACGTACTCAATATTAATACATTGACGACAATGATTCTGGAACAGCTCGCCAAGAAGACGGACAAATATCACTTGTCCTGGTCGAACCGGATGCTGATCAGCACGGCATCATCCCTGCATGACATCGGAAAGATCGGAATTGACGAGAAGATTTTGAATAAACCGGGTCGTCTGACGCCGGAGGAACGTAAGATCATGGAAAAACATACAGTGATCGGTGCGGACATGCTTGCGAATCTTCAGATGTATGAGGATGAGCCGCTGATGAAAGTGGCGTACCAGATCTGCCGTTGGCACCATGAGCGCTATGATGGAAAAGGATATCCGGATGGTCTAAAAGGGGAGGAGATCCCGATCTCAGCGCAGGTGGTGGCGCTGGCGGATGTGTATGATGCGCTGACAAGTGAGCGCGTCTATAAAAAGGCTTATTCTCATGAGGAGGCGGTGCAGATGATCTGCAACGGAGAGTGTGGTACATTTAACCCGCTCCTGCTTGAGTGCCTGTGTGAGATTCAGGATCATATTAAAAAGGAGCTGCAGGAGGCAGCATACCGGAGTGAGATGAGTGATCCGGAGCGAAAAAATAAGAAATTTGAACATTATGACAATTCGCAGAAGAAGTTTTTCGGCGCGGTGACGCGGGCGATTGAAAAAGAGTATGGAACTGCGGGCGAGGAGCTGAGCCGTATGAAAACTGAGGAAGAGAAATAACAGGAGGCTGTCATGACAATTCAGGAATGCTACAAAGAAATGGGCGGGGATTTTGAAGGAGTTCAGAAACGCTTTGGAGGTGCGGCGATGGTGAAAAAATTTGCCATCAAGTTTCTGAGCGATTCCAGCTTTCAGGATCTGGAGGATGGATTGAAAGAAAAGGATGCGGAGAAAGCATTCTGCGCGGCACATACCCTGAAAGGAATCTGTCTGAACCTGGGCTTTGATGCCTTCTATGAGGTAAGCGCAGCGCTGACCGAAAAACTGAGAGGCAGAGAACTGACCGGATACGAGGCAGATTTTGCAGCGGTAAAAGAGTGTTATGAGAAAACGGTTGCGGCGATTAAGGCATTTGAGGAGAGCAATTAATAGAACGGGGAGAAATGGAATATTTCAGTTCTCCCCGTAAAATTTACTAAAATTTTAGCACTCAACACTTGACGGTGCTAACAGAACGTGTTATAACATACTTCGTAAGAAGAAGATACATATCTGATTACGAAAGAAAAGCAATCAGATGGAATAAATTTGGATGGATAAGGAGGAGCCAATAATGAAGTTAACACCATTATTTGACAGAGTTGTATTAAAGCAGTTAGTTGCAGAGGAGACGACCAAATCAGGTATCGTTCTTCCGGGTCAGGCAAAAGAGAAACCGCAGCAGGCAGAGGTAATCGCGGTTGGTCCTGGCGGAGTGGTAGATGGAAAAGAAATCACGATGCAGGTAAAGGTTGGCGATAAAGTTATCTATTCGAAATACTCAGGCACAGAAGTTGAGCTGGACAATGAGAAATATGTCATTGTAAAACAGAATGATATTCTGGCTGTTATCGGTTAATCGATGGGCAGGATGTCTGGAAGACAGATGCTGATCGGAACGTTTATTCAAGAAAATTATGGAGGTTGATAACCATGGCAAAGGAAATTAAATATGGCGTAGAGGCCAGAAAAGCCCTGGAAGCGGGCGTAAATCAGTTAGCAGATACCGTAAGAGTTACATTAGGACCGAAAGGCAGAAACGTAGTTCTGGATAAATCCTTCGGCGCTCCGCTCATTACCAACGATGGTGTGACCATTGCGAAGGAGATCGAGCTGGCAGACCCATTTGAGAACATGGGCGCACAGCTGGTGAAGGAAGTAGCAACCAAGACCAACGATGCAGCTGGTGATGGTACTACAACTGCAACCGTTCTGGCCCAAGCGATGATCAACGAAGGTATGAAGAACCTGGCAGCAGGTGCTAACCCGATCATCATGAGAAAGGGTATGAAGAAAGCCACAGATGCAGCCGTAGAGGCAATCAAAGGTATGAAGAAGGACGTTAAGAGCCAGGCAGATATCGCAAGAGTCGCTGCTATCTCTTCCGCTGATGAGGAAGTAGGCCAGATGGTAGCAGACGCGATGGAGAAGGTTTCCAAAGATGGCGTTATTACCATTGAAGAGTCCAAGACTATGAAGACCGAGCTTGATCTGGTAGAAGGCATGCAGTTTGACCGTGGCTATGTATCTGCATACATGGCAACTGATATGGAGAAGATGGAAGCTGTTCTGGACGATCCGTACATCTTAATTACCGATAAGAAGATCTCCAACATTCAGGAGATTCTGCCGCTGCTGGAACAGCTGGTACAGTCTGGTTCCAAGCTGCTCATCATCGCTGAGGACATTGAGGGCGAGGCGCTGACCACCCTGATTGTCAATAAGCTGAGAGGTACTTTCACCGTTGTTGGTGTGAAGGCTCCGGGTTACGGCGACAGAAGAAAAGAAATGTTAAAGGATATTGCAATCCTGACCGGCGGTACTGTTATTTCCGAGGAACTGGGACTTGAATTAAAGGATACCACCATGGATCAGCTTGGTCGTGCGAAATCCGTTAAAGTTCAGAAAGAGAACACCATCATCGTAGATGGCTGCGGCGATAAGAAAGCCATCGCAGACCGTGTGGCTCAGATTAAGGCTCAGATTGAGGAAACCACTTCTGATTTTGACCGTGAGAAACTGCAGGAGAGACTGGCTAAGATGGCTGGCGGCGTAGCCGTTATCCGTGTTGGTGCAGCGACCGAGGCTGAGATGAAGGAAGCTAAGATGCGTATGGAAGATGCCCTGTCCGCAGCAAAGGCAGCTGTTGAGGAAGGCATCATCGCAGGCGGCGGATCTGCATATGTTCACGCAGCAGCAGAAGTTCAGAAGGTAGTAGACGGACTGGAAGGCGACGAGAAGACCGGCGGCCGTATCGTCCTGAAAGCTCTGGAAGCTCCGCTGTTCCACATCGCAGCAAACGCAGGTCTGGAAGGCTCTGTTATCATCAACAAGGTAAAAGAGTCCCCAGTAGGCGTAGGTTACGATGCTTACAATGAGGAATACGTAGATATGGTAGAAGCAGGCATCCTGGATCCGGCAAAGGTAACCAGAAGTGCCCTGCAGAACGCAACCAGCGTTGCATCTACCCTGCTTACAACCGAGTCCGCAGTTGCCAACATCAAAGAAGATGCACCGGCAGGTCCGGCAGCAGGCGCTGGCATGGGCGGCATGATGTAAGTAAGAGAGCCGGAAAAGGGCGGAAGATGTTACATCAGAGATGCAGTATCGAATGTAGAAAATAAAAATGGTAATTTATAGAAAGAATCTCTGACAGGCAGCTGCCAGGGGAAAGAAGGACTGCTATGCGAAGGTGTGGCAGTCCTTCTTTTTTGGTAAAAAAATTGGCAGGGAGATGAGGCTAAGGATGACTGCATTATTAATACTTATCTGATTGGTATTATTTATAAGATATGCTAATTAAATGGCGTAAGTAAATTCTATCGTCAACCCCTTTATTCTCCGGTTGACATATTTCAAAAAACTTGCTAAAATCAATTATTAACATCAGACAGTTTTCAATGTCCAGTGTTTAAAATTTACGAAAGTGAGGGTAATATAATGGGTAAGATTATTGGCGATGGCATTACATTTGATGATGTCCTGCTTGTGCCGTCCTATTCTGAGGTTATTCCGAATCAGGTAAACCTGACGACACATCTGACCAAGAAGATTCAGCTGAACATCCCCCTGATGAGTGCCGGCATGGATACGGTTACAGAGCACCGCATGGCGATTGCAATGGCAAGACAGGGTGGAATTGGTATTATTCACAAGAACATGTCGATCGAGGCGCAGGCTGAGGAGGTCGATAAAGTAAAACGTTCTGAGAATGGTGTAATCACTGACCCGTTTTATTTATCCCCAGAGCATACATTAAAGGATGCGGATGAGCTGATGGGCAAGTTCCGGATTTCCGGTGTTCCGATCACAGAGGGAAGAAAACTGGTTGGTATTATCACAAACCGTGACCTCAAGTTCGAGGAAGATTTCTCCAAGAAGATTAAAGAGTGCATGACTTCTGAGCATCTGGTTACCGCTCCGGAGGGCATCACCCTGACGGAGGCAAAGAAGATTCTTGCCAAGGCACGTGTCGAGAAGCTTCCGATCGTGGACAAGGATTTTAACCTCAAGGGTCTTATTACTATCAAGGATATTGAGAAACAGATCAAGTATCCGTTCTCTGCAAAGGATGCACAGGGACGTCTGCTCTGCGGCGCGGCAGTAGGTATCACTGCAAACGTGCTGGATCGTGTGGAAGCCCTGGTGAAAGCAAAAGTAGACGTAGTTGTTCTCGACTCTGCACATGGACATTCTGAGAATGTTCTTCACTGTGTCAGAATGATCAAGGAAGCATATCCGGATCTGCAGGTAATAGCAGGTAACGTAGCGACCGGAGAGGCAACAAAAGCTCTCATCGAGGCAGGCGTTGACGCGGTCAAGGTTGGTATCGGACCGGGTTCCATCTGTACGACCCGTGTCGTAGCAGGTATCGGCGTTCCGCAGATCACCGCTGTTATGGACTGCTATGCAGTTGCCAAAGAGTACGGCATTCCGATCATCGCAGACGGCGGTATCAAGTATTCTGGCGATCTGACGAAGGCGATCGCAGCAGGCGGCAGCGTCTGCATGATGGGTTCCATGTTTGCAGGATGCGATGAGAGCCCGGGAACTTTTGAGCTGTACCAGGGAAGAAAATACAAAGTATACCGCGGCATGGGTTCCATCGCAGCGATGGAGAACGGCAGCAAGGATCGTTACTTCCAGAGCGATGCGAAGAAACTCGTTCCGGAGGGTGTAGAAGGACGTGTTGCATACAAGGGAATGGTAGAAGATACCGTATTCCAGATGCTCGGCGGTCTGCGTGCTGGTATGGGTTACTGCGGCGCATCGGATATTCCGACTCTTCAGGAGACCGGACGTTTCATCAAGATTTCCGCAGCATCCTTAAAAGAGAGTCATCCGCATGATATCCACATCACAAAAGAGGCTCCGAACTACAGCGTGGATGAATAAAAATTGGATAGCATAAGCAATCGATAAGATTGTAAACGATATAAAAGCGGCGTTTCTGCTTCAGCAGGGATGCCGCTTTTTTGGCGGGTTACTGTTCACGCATACGTGCCCAGTGACGGAATTTGCCGTGGCTTCGCATTTAAATACGGCAAATTCCTGCTGCCACCAC
>NZ_CAKVZK010000041.1:0-24127 GCF_934835585.1 Clostridium sp. AF02-29
GCCACCAAAAAGCATAGAAAATACGAAGAAATACGGTATTCAAATAACGTGAGGGCGGCCGTACAGTAGGATCTGGTAGAGTTGCTACTATCATTGAGTAATCAATGAATTAAACAAAGGTGCTTCTTGTATGCGCAGCAGGCAAGAAGATGTACCGTATATATATAATATAAAGTCGCTTCCAGGAAGCGCATTGTGTCCAGACGTAAGAGATACCCCGGAACCGTAAGGTTTCCGGGGTTTTTCTGTTGTTTCATAGGAAATTTCGTTCTATGAAACAACAAACGCTCCGCGAGGATGCGTACTCGCGCGAAGCAGAAACATGTCGCAAGCGACCGCGCGAGACGCCCGAATGTGTCAAGGCACATTCTTTTTCATAGAATTTCAGCCTTTTACGCATTGTCGGTTGCCAGAAGTCCGGCGGCACGCAGGTTGGCAAGAAGTTCATTGAAGCGTTCAACGACATCTTCAGCACTTGTTGCATCTGCGACGGGAGCAGCGGCGGTGACGATGGCGGCGGGACCGGTAGGACCCGTTGCGCCGGTAGCTCCTGTAGCGCCGACAGCTCCTGCAGCGCCGGTCGGCCCAGTCGGACCCGCAGCGCCGGTAGCTCCTGTAGCGCCAGTTGGGCCCGCAGCCCCGTCAGCGCCAGCCGGCCCAGCCGGACCCGTAGCGCCCGCAGCCCCGTCAGCGCCAGCCGGCCCAGCCGGACCCGCAGCCCCGGTAGCGCCGGTCGGCCCAGTCGGACCAACAGCCCCGTCAGCGCCAGCCGGCCCAGCCGGACCAACAGCCCCGGTAGCGCCGGTCGGCCCAGTCGGACCAACAGCCCCGGTAGCGCCGGTCGGCCCAATCGGACCCGCAGCGCCGGTAGCCCCCGTTGCGCCGGTCGGACCAGTCGGCCCAGCCGGACCCGTAGCGCCGTCCAGTCCATCGAGTCCGGCAGCACCAGTGGGACCGACAGGTCCGATCGGTCCGGGGCAGCCGCGTGGTCCTATGGGACCGGGACGACAGCAGTTGTAGGGTTCAAAAGAACCGGGACAGCCGCGATCGCGTCCGCAACGCCCATAGCCGTTATTTTCATAGTCACTATCATCAAAATAGTAGGGAAAATTACATGAATGACGAAACATAAAAAACTCCTTTCCAGATTTAGGACATCCATCCTGATGTAGTATATGTGTGCGATGAAAGAGATGTGCATTAGTAGAAAAGGGCTGGGAAATCGAGGGCTGGGAACTGTGGAATATTATAAGTGTGGAAGACGGTAAGAATGAATGTAGGAAGTGTGGATGCCGCTGGATGGAACGACTCCCAGTCCGCCGCTCAGACTACCGCAGAGGTCGGAGAGAATGTCACAAGATAGGTAATCAGTTTGTTTTATGGTTTGAGGATATGGTTTGAAAGTATTTTTCATTTGTCAAAACCGCCGGAGAATCCGGGCGGATTTTTTTTGTTTCCTTATGATAATACAGTGCCTTATCATAGTTTCCCATCCGATCATAGCAGACGCAGAGCTGGATTAAAGGAATGAAATCATAGTAATCGGCTTCGATAAAGGCATTTGGATGATATTCTGGTCGGTCTTTGAGGGCAAGCTGGTACCAGAAAACAGCCTGGGGAATTTCTCCGAGGGAAAGTTTCAACCGTCCGATCTCACAGCAAGTTTTAGCACGTGGGCGGTCGTAGAGGAAACTCTGGAACAGAGAAAGCTGGCTGGCAGCCGTATTTCTGAGCATTTCATGGCAGCGTGCCAGAAGCAGACAGGCATCTGTCTTATTTTCATACCATCCGGCCGGTTCGTTCAGAAAATGTTCCAGAACCGGGCGGGCTTTTTCATATTGTTTGTGGTCAATGAGTTCGCGGGCGTAGTAGTATTGATGGCGTGGATCGAGCAGTTCGCCGTCCGCAAGCATTGTTTCATAGATTTTCAGATTACGGTCAGAATGGGTGAGAGCAGAAGCAGGCTTTCGGTGTTCGATCTGAATAGGAGAATAGAGAATCCTGCCGCGCGGCGCGATGGCTTCGTGGACGCGTCCTTTCCAGCGAAAATGCCGGTCCGTTCGCAAAATCCGTTCGCGATTGTAGGTAAATGCAGATGTACCGTCCGGCTGAAATCCGGCAACGTATTTCATCATGACGACATCGGGCTGCGGGGATTTGCTTAAAGTTTCTTTCAACTTTAAAATCGCTGTGATCGATTCGGCGGGAACGATATCGTCGGCGTCGAGCCATATCCAGTATTCGGTTGAGACCTTTTCACAGATGAAATTGCGCGCGGCGGCGAAATCATCGTTCCACGGGTAGTGATAAATATGTTTGGTGTATTGCCGGGCGATTTCTACAGTTCGATCGGTGGAACCGGTGTCGGCGACGAGGATTTCATCCGCAAATTGTATGGCAGATGCTAAAACACGCGTCAAAACGGCTTCTTCATTTTTGACGATCATACATAGGCTGAGGCGGATCATGGGATCTCCAAAATCAATATCAAATTGATATTAATATATGAAAGAAGTTTTTAGATGTGTACAGACATTATTATATATAATTATATAAGGATAAACAGGAGAAAAGCCCCCTTTTATTGTTTTTTGGGTACTTTTCTCCTGAAATGATGGCTGCAATTCACTCTGCGCTATTTAACAGCACTTGAAAAAAATTATTATAGAGCTTCAAAAAAAGCATTGGTCAATTTCTGTATATTCAGATACGGGTTCTCATAATCAAAACTACGCATCCGTCCCTTGGCAGCCAGAACACCGAGCTGGATCGGCTCAGCGATATCCGAATTGAGCCGATCATCGAGCATACCGCTGATGAAACCGCCGGCAAAGGAATCACCGGCGCCGGTATCGTTGTTTAACTGGTACTGGTAGAGCTTTTTGTGGCGGACTGTGCGGATCTGACATACGCCGTCCTTAAAATGGATCAGCTCATGGCGGTCATCGTGCTTGACAATGAGGGTGCGGGTGGGATCCGGGTTGATCGCAGAAAAATACTCACAGAGGTTCGCATAGAGCGGACGGGCGCTGCGGGCATTGAAGCCGAGGTTTTTCTTTTCGGATTTATTTAAGAAAACATAATCGGCATATGCGATCAGTGGCTGTAAGCGCTCACGGCGCAGCGATGTATACTCAAAACCAGGATCCATGCTGACTTTCATGGCAGGATTTAAATGTTTTGCCTGGATGACCGATTGCATGATTGCCTCGAATTGGTCGAAATCAGACAGGGATGACAGGTGGATCCAGCGGGCCTGCGCGAGGTACTCCGCCAGTGTGGTTCCCGTCCGGGCTTCCTGTTCCTGGATGCGGTCTAAGAGCGTGTTGTTGGCACACGGCGCAATCTTAATACAGTTGCGCGTGTGATTATAAAGGCGGACAATCGATTTGGCAATCGATTTGGAATATGGATCGTCGAAGCGTTCGCGTGTGGTAAACAGCCAGTCGCGGTTATCCAGGTGAGCCAGCTCAGCGTCAATGTCATTTGTCTTGCCGAAGCGCAGATCGAATGGACTGGGCGTGCCGCACACGCCGACATAAGCGACCTGCAGGTTAGGGAGAATATGCTTTGCAACTTTCAGGGTGATGAAAGCGGAACCGCCGATCTGGGTCGTGTACTCCTTGCCTTTTATCGCCAGCTCCTGAATATCGTTTTCCACATCGGAAATCGGGTTGCTTAAGTTCTCGTCGCCTCCACCGGCGGATGTCTCCACCAGATCAAGTCCGGTGCAGTGAAACATATAGTCATAATTGATAGCGCCAATGCAAATAACATCTAAACTTGCCATGAGATTCTACCTCTTTTGTCCGTGTATTTTTTAGTATTTAAAATGAAGAGCGGTGCGGGATTTTTGCTTTTTCAGCAGGATCTCGCACCAGCACCATTTACAGAATATAACACGGTTTTTCGTTTGTCAAATAAAATGTAAAATTAGTGTAAAAAAGACGCGGAAAAGTGCCGAAAAGCCTTTATTTATAAGAAAAAACTACATTTTTTTATTAGAGAAAATAAAGAAAAAAGATGGGGAGAAAGAGTGGAAAATGAGAATGGGAAAATAGGGGAGATGGAGAAAAAGGGAATGGAAAAGTGCGGATGGACAGCGGGTGAAATGTTCAGTATAATTTGATGGAATAGAGATAGAATGGACAGGAAACGAAGGGAGGAGAGTGCGATAAAAGATCGAATCAAGGAAAAGCAGAATGAGAAATCAGAGGGGATGGAAAGAGCGGTTTTAACCCGCCTCCATCTCAGTGCCTCCGCCCTTAAATATATAGCACTCCTGGCGATGACGGCAGACCACATTGCGGTGATCTGCAGACCGGTTCCGGGATTCCGGACATTTGGGGATCTGGCGTTTCCATTGTTCGCCTTTTTATTAGTAGAAGGTTTTTTTCACACGCGGGATCGCAGATGTTATGGACGGAGGCTGCTTTTGGCGGCGGCTGTGTCGGAGATTCCGTATGATCTGGCATTTTCCGGACGTTGGATGGATGCACAGCACCAGAATGTCTGCCTGACCTTTTTTCTGGCGCTGGTTGCGATGGAGCTGTTAGAGCGGTATGGAAACGGTATCTGGGAGAAGCTGGTGCTGACGGCGGTGTTCTGTACGCTGACAGAAGCGGCGGGAGCAGACGGCGGCGCATGGGGGATGGGACTGGTGCTGGCATTTTATTTTTGTGTAATAGGAAATTCAGGCACTAACGTGCCAAGGCACGTTCTTTTTCATGAGAAAACGGCGGGGGTGTTTATGAAGATGATTGCCGCCGTCCTCATCGGCGCATTCGTGTGGCAGGAACCCCTCTGGGTGCTGGCGCTTACGGCTGTCTGCCTCCTGTTATATGACGGTTCCAGAGGTCGGAGCAGATGCCGTTCCTTTTTCTATATCTATTATCCGGCGCATCTTCTGGTGCTGTATTTTTTGTCATAGAAAACTGCGTCCTATGACAAAAAAGCTCCGTGGGATGACTTTTAATTATGGGAATTTTTGACAATTTTCGGGCGTAAAACACGCCCTTTTTTTATTTCCAGACCGAGCAAAAAAACTTGACAATAAAGTTAGCATGTGCTAACCTTATGTATGAGTTAGTAATAACTAATGAAAATTAGTCTCATCTAATGAAAATTAGTCTCATCTAATGAAAATTAGCTATGTCTAATAATTGTTAGCAGTAACTAATGAGAATTAGCGCACGCGAATCAATTAGATTAGTAGCAGATGAAAAGAGCCGTTTCCGCTAAGTGAGACATCATGACGGGCAGAATGCGGAAACACAGAGGAAGGAGAATCGTATGCAGGGAGCAATGCCGATTTCGATGGCAACCGTTGGAACCGCCTATACGATCAAAAAGATCAGCGGAAACACAGAGGTTCGTTCTCATTTAAAATCCATGGGATTTAACGAGGGAACCGAAGTAAAATTGATAACCCAGCTGGACGGAGACGTGATTATTCACGTAAAGGAGTCCAGAGTGGCTATAAATAAGGATCAGGCAAGACACATTCTGGTCTAAGGCAAGGGAATGGGGATATTCCGGAGCAGGTTGTATGGTACAAAAGCAGACGGAATCCCGAGTGAAAAATTGGAATGGTTAGGAGGAACAGAGAATGACGCTTAAAGATGCACAGGTTGGATCTACCGTCAAAGTTGTCAAGATTCATGGCGAAGGCGCATACAAACGCCGCATCATGGATATGGGCATCACGAAGGGAAGCGAGATTTTTATTCGAAAAGTAGCTCCGCTGGGCGATCCGGTAGAGGTTACGATTCGTGGATATGAGCTTTCACTTCGTAAAGCCGATGCTGAGTGCGTAGATGTTCAGACAGTTTAATAAGTTTGATTAAAAAAGCAGGAGGATGAAAAATGGCAATTCATATTGCTTTGGCGGGTAACCCGAACTGCGGTAAAACAACCATGTTTAACGCACTGACGGGGGCTAACCAGTACGTAGGTAACTGGCCGGGTGTTACAGTTGAGAAGAAAACCGGTAAATTAAAAGATGCTTCGGGAGAAGAAGTAAATGTAACGGACCTTCCAGGAGTTTATTCCCTTTCTCCGTATACACTGGAGGAAGTTGTAACCCGTGATTTTATCTTAAAAGAGAATCCGGATGTCATCGTAGACTTAGTCGATGCAACCAACATTGAGCGTAACCTGTATCTGACCACACAGCTGATCGAGACAGGTATTCCGGTTGTTATCGCTTTAAATATGTGCGATCTTCTGAAGAAGAACGGCATTAACATTGATGTAAAGGCACTGTCCAAGAAACTTGGCTGCCCGATCATCGAGACTTCTGCGCTGAAGAAAACCGGTCTGAAGGAAGTCATTGCAGAGGCAATCAAAGTTGCAAAGAGCCATGCAGCAGGCACTGTAAGTGCTATTTTCGAGAGCAGCGTAGAGGATAAAGTAAGCGCAATCGAGGCGGAGCTTCCTTCCAGCATTCCGGATGCAGAGAAGAGATGGTATGCAATCAAAGTTCTCGAGAATGACAGCAAGGTTGCAGAGCAGCTTGGCTTTAGTGCAGACAACCGTTTCTCCCGTTACACCAAGGAACTGGAGAAAGAGTTTGATGATGACGCTGAGTCCGTTATCACTGACCAGAGATATGTATACATTCAGAAGGTTATCGAGGAGACCGTAAAGAAACCGGCTCAGAAAATGAGTCTTTCTGATAAGATCGATAGCATCGTAACCAACCGTTTACTTGGTATTCCGATCTTTGTTCTTGTTATGTGGGCAGTTTACTATGTATCTGTTACTACCGTGGGTACATTCGTAACAGACTGGACCAATGATACCTTTGTTGGCGCAATTCAGGGCTGGGCTGGCGATGCGCTGGCAGCAGCAGGCGCTTCCGACCTGATTGTAAGCCTTGTAGTGGATGGTATCATCGGCGGTGTTGGCGCCGTTCTTGGTTTCGTTCCGCAGATGGCTATCCTGTTCCTCTTCCTTTCCATTCTGGAAGATTGTGGTTACATGGTACGTATCGCATTCGTTATGGACCGTGTATTCCGTCACTTCGGACTGTCCGGTAAGAGCTTCATCCCGCTGCTGATTTCCTCTGGCTGCGGTGTTCCAGGTATCATGGCGTCCAAGACCATCGAGCAGGACAACGACAGACGTCTTACCATCATGACCGCTACATTCGTTCCGTGTGGTGCGAAACTGCCGGTTATCGCTCTGATGGGCGGCGTTATGGCTGGCTATATGAGCGGCAACATGGATCTGGCTACTATGATGGCTCCGATCATGTACTTTGTAGGTATCGTTGCGGTTCTTGTATCCGCGATCATGTTAAAGAAGACCAAACCGTTCTCCGGCAAACCAGCTCCGTTCGTTATGGAGCTTCCGGCGTACCACATTCCGTCCGCTAAGACCGTTCTCCTTCATGTTTGGGAGCGCCTGAAGGGATTCATCATCAAGGCTGGTACAATCCTGTTCCTGGCTTGCGTTGTTATGTGGTTCCTGTCCTCCTTCGGATTTGTAGACGGTGGATTTGGTCTGGTAGAAGAATCTGCAGATTCTATCCTGGCTATGCTGGGTGGTGCTATCGCAATCCTCTTCCGTCCGCTTGGTTTCGGCGAGTGGCAGCCGGTTGCAGCTTCCATCACTGGTTTCACAGCAAAAGAGGCTATCGTTTCCACCATGGGCGTTCTGGCAAATGTATCCGAGGATCTGTCTGAGGAGACCGATGTCGTAGCAGCAGCTATCCAGACATGGTTCCCAACAACCATCGCAGCCTTTACATTCCTGCTGTTCAACCTGCTTGACTCTCCGTGTCTGGCAGCTATCGCAACGATGGCACAGCAGCTCCAGTCCAGAAAATGGTTCTGGTTCGCTATCCTGTATCAGAACCTCTTCGCTTACGCTGTATCCCTGATTGTATATCAGTTAGGTGGTCTGGTACTTGGCGCAGTTGCATTCAACGTATGGACTATCGTGGCAGCAGTCCTTCTGGTACTCATGCTGTTCATGCTGTTCCGTCCGGATCCATATAAGGATCAGAAGAGCTACACAAGAAGCTCTGTAGAGGCAGCTTCATAAGTTAGTTTCTAAATGAAAAATAAAACAGGTTCTGCCGTCCGGCCGGTGGTTTTGCGTTTCCGCTGACCAGGCATCGGCAGGTGCCTGGAATCATAAGTGATAAAATTAATCCTTTATAAGGCTGCCTCGGATAGCAGAATGAAAGTCTGCTGTTTGGAGGCAGCTTTATTCGATTTCAAAAAAAAGGAGAAAGCATAGATGGGAGATTCATCCGGATCCATGTTTTATGGTGTGATTGGTTTTCTGGTAGTTTATTTTGTAGGATATTTTATCTGCCGTGTGTATGATAAAATAAAAAAGATACTTCGAAGCCATTCATCGAAAAGTCAGAGAAGAGAGGACGATAACGTATGAGACCGATTGATATTGGAATTTTAATTGTAGTAGCGATTTTGCTTTTGCTGGCATTACGTTCGGCGATCCGTCATTACACGGGAAAAGGCGGCGGATGCTGCGGATGCTCCGGTGGAAGCTGCGGTTCCTGCGGCAGCGATGGGAATGCTGGTGCGCGCGGCGAAGATCTTTCCAAGAAAGCGATTACAGCGGGTACCCCGTCCAAGATCATGCGGATCGAGGGTATGCACTGTGCAAATTGCAAGAAATCCGTTGAAAAAGCCCTGACCGCCCAGAACGGCGTCATCCGTGCAGATGCGGACGTAGACAGAGGCATTGCCCGCGTGTTCTATGAGAATGGCGTGGACGATGCGAAGCTGCAGGAAGCGGTTGAAAAAGAGGGATTTGTGGTTAAGAATATTGAGACGGTTGTTTAAGAGAAAAGTGAGATCCTGTTCTGGTGTTACTGTTCACGCAAACGTGCCCAGTAACGGAATTTGCCGTGGCTTCGCATTTAAATACGGCAAATTCCTGCTGCCACCACGTTTTCTTACGGCACTTTCGGTTCCAAAAGTGCCTACCCGTGTACAGTAACGTTCTGGTTTCAGATGTGTTGGATAGGTTTATTTTGTATCGCAAAATAAAAAGACTTGTGGTATACTTGGAAAAAATGATAAAACTTATACAGAGAGGCAGAACGTATGATCAAGATTATAAAAGAAGCACAGGTTCGAAGCGAGGAAGATAACCGGAATCTGCGGGAGATCGTGGCGGGGATTATTGGTGAGGTCCGGGGGCGCGGGGACGCGGCACTGAGGGAGTACAATGAGAAGTTTGACGGATGTACCCGTGAATCGCTGCGGGTCAGCCGGGAGGAGATTGATGCGGCTTATAAGGAACTGGGCGAGCAGGAGCTGGCGGATCTGAAAGCGGCGCATCACAATATCGAGGCATTTGCGAACGCGCAGAGACAGACCGTGAAACCGCTTGACAATTTCAGCCCGGAGCCGGGAGTCTTTTTAGGACACCGCATCATTCCGGTGGAGTCCTGCTGCTGTTATGTGCCGGGCGGTAATTATCCGCTGTATTCGACGGCGCTGATGTTAGCGACTCCGGCGAAGGCAGCGGGTGTAAAACGTATCACCGCCTGCTCTCCGGTAGTGCGGGGAACGGGTCATATCAATGCCAAGACGCTGGTAGCGATGGATCTGGCTGGCGTGGATGAGATCTACGCACTGGGCGGTGCACAGGCGATCGCAGCATTTTCCTATGGAACTGAGAGCATCAAGCCGGTGGATATTATTGTAGGGCCGGGGAACCGCTTCGTAACCGAGGCGAAACGTCAGTGCTACGGGCAGGTCGGCATCGACTTTGTAGCCGGGCCGAGCGAGGTCCTGGTAATCGCGGACGGAAAAGCGAGCGCGAAGGTGGTAGCGGCAGATCTGCTGGCACAGTCCGAGCATGATGTCAATGCGAAGGGCATTCTTCTGACAACCGATGAGGCATTTGGAAAGAGCGTGATTGAGGCGGTAGAGGAAGAGCTGAAGATTCTGGATACGGCAAAGATTGCGAGACAGTCCTGGGATACGTTTGGAGAGATCGGCGTGGTAGACAGCCTGGACGAGGCAGTTCAGTATGCGAATGAGTACGCACCGGAGCATCTGGAGATCAACGTGGAAGATCCGGATGCACTGATTCCGAAGCTGGTTAATTACGGTTCCCTGTTTATCGGTCAGAATACGGCGGAGGTATTTGGTGATTATGCTTCCGGAACCAACCACACACTTCCGACTCTTCGGGCGGCACGTTATACCGGCGGCGTCTGGGTTGGTACATTCTTAAAGACCTGTACCCACCAGAGCATGACCCCGGAGGCATCCGCGCGGATCGCACCGCTTGTATCGCGTATGGCGCATGGAGAAGGATTATCCGGACATGCAGCGGCTGCGGATGCAAGAAAATAGGGAAAATAGAAAATAATAGAATAAAACCCCTCAGATGCTGCAGCATCTGGGGGTTTTGTGTTTCAAAGCATACCGCCTGCTATTCTTGTCTTTTATTCCGGATAAACCAGTCTCTCCGGACCAATTCCATCTAAGACTTCGCGCAGAAAGCGGTCAGCCAGCCAGTTTGCCATCGGCAGGTTCATATCGAGGTAGTTGCCGCAATCTTTTGCACAAGCACCCGGAACCTCGTCTTTGTAGTCGCGCATGAAAGTAAAGAGCCCTTTCATCAGCGGCACGATCTCCTCGGATGTCAGGTCGCCTGCGAGAAGCAGGTAAAAGCCGGTGCGGCAGCCCATCGGTCCGAAGTAGAGGACGCGGTCTTTCCACTCCTCGTTATTTCGCAGCCAGGTGGCAGCCAGGTGCTCGATGGTGTGAACCTCCGCCGTATTCATGACTGGCTCATAGTTGGGGCGTGTCATGCGGATATCAAAGGTGGTGATGACCTGATCGCCCACGCGATCCTTGCGGGACACATAGACGCCAGGGAGCAGTTTCAGATGGTCAATGGTGAAGCTTGTAATTTTATCCATGAAAATACCTCCAAGTCAGTTTCATTCATCCCTATTATAAGGAAATAACGCGGATCAGACAAGGGCTTTATTTACCCAGAACCGACAAGATTCTACATGTTAAATGCATAAAAATGCATAAATAGTGCATAAACCATCCGAAAATGAATAAAAAACCTCTTGACGCATAGAACCTACCTATGCTATAATCTTTCAGAAAATGAACAAAGGCGTTCATGGGCTCTGCTCATGGACGCCTTTTTTGCAGAATCAGACAATTTATAAAATACGTCTGTAATGATGTGAAAAACGCATCTGAGGAAAAACAGATTTGCTCAAATGTGAGGCTATTGAGAATGAAAAAGTAAACTGCCTGCATGAAGCTATTCACAGGCGGGGTACGAGAGAGAAAGGAATGGTGACCAGATGGAGAAACCGGTATATCTTCTGTTGGAAAACGGCGACTATTTTGAGGGAAAAAGCTTTGGCGCTCCTTTACGTGAAGTGACCGGAGAAGTCGTATTTACAACCGGTATGACAGGATACCTTGAGACGATCACAGATCCCAGCTATTTTGGACAGATTGTCGTTCAGACATTTCCGTTAATCGGAAACTACGGAGTGATTCCGCAGGACTTCGAGAATGAAGAGGTATATTTATCAGCCTATATCGTAAAAGAGTGGTGTCAGGAACCTTCCAACTTCAGATGCAGTGGGGATCTTGACACCTTTTTTAAAGAAAGAAACATCCCGGGCGTCTATGGAATCGATACGAGAAAGCTGGCAAAAACCATTCGTGAATCCGGTTCGATGAACGGCTGGCTGACCGAGGTGAAGCCGCCGTATGACGCGAAAAAGCTGGAGGAAGTGAAAAACTTCCACATTACAAAGGCGGTTGAAACCGTTACACCAAAGAAATGTGAGATCAAACCGGCGGATGAGAAAGAAGAGTTCCAGATTGTGCTCTGGGATTTCGGCGCAAAGGAAAATATCATCCGCGAGCTGACCAGGCGCGGATGCCGCGTGGCTGACCTTCCGGCAGGTACGACGGCGGAGGAGATTCTTAAGATGAATCCGGACGGAATCATGCTTTCCAACGGTCCAGGCAACCCAGAGGACAACCCGGAGATCATCGAGGAGATCCGAAAGATTACGAAGGCTGGAAAACCGATGTTCGGCATCTGCCTGGGACACCAGCTGCTGGCGATTGCCAAGGGCGCGAAGACTGGAAAGATGAAATTCGGTCACAGAGGTGCGAACCAGCCGGTCAAGGATCTGACGACCGGACGCGTCTACATCAGCAGCCAGAACCACGGCTATGAGGTACTGCGCGATACGCTACCGGAGGGCGCGGAGGAGACATTTATCAATGTCAACGACGGCACCTGCGAGGGCATCACCTACCACGATATGCCGGCATTTACCGTCCAGTTCCATCCAGAGGCTTGTGCAGGTCCGAAGGATACGGAAGAGCTGTTTGGGCGTTTCATTCAGATGATGAGAGATTATAAGAAAAAGGAGGGCGCGTCATGCCGTTAAATAAATCCCTGAAAAAAGTTATGGTAATCGGTTCCGGCCCTATCGTCATCGGTCAGGCGGCAGAGTTTGACTATGCAGGAACGCAGGCGTGCCGGGCTTTAAAAGAGGAAGGTCTGGAGGTCGTTTTAGTAAACTCCAACCCGGCAACCATCATGACGGACAGCGCCATTGCGGATCACGTATACATCGAGCCGCTGACCCTGGAATTTGTCAAGAGAATCATTGAAAAAGAGAAGCCTGACAGCATCCTGTCCACCCTGGGCGGACAGACCGGACTGACACTGTCCATGGAGCTTGCCAAAGAAGGTTTCTTAAAGAGCCACAATGTAACGCTTCTCGGCGCGTCCCCGGAGACCATCGATAAGGCGGAGGACCGCCAGTGCTTTAAAGATACGATGGAAGCTATCGGTGAGCCGGTCATTCCGTCCAAGGTTGTCACCACCATCGAGGATGCGCTTGATTTTGCCGAGGTTATTTCTTACCCGGTTATCGTGCGTCCGGCCTTTACCCTGGGCGGTACCGGCGGCGGTATTGCGGCAAATAAAGAAGAGCTTTACAACATCGCGGAGGCGGGTATCCGCCTGTCACCGATCAATCAGATTCTGGTTGAGAAATGTATTTCCGGATGGAAGGAGATCGAGTTTGAGGTAATGCGCGATGCCATCGGCAACGAGATTACGGTCTGCTCGATGGAAAACTTTGACCCGGTCGGCGTCCACACCGGCGACTCCATTGTTATCGCACCGGCTGTGACGCTGGCGGATAAGGAATACCAGATGCTTCGTTCCGCAGCGCTGAATATTATCCAGGCGATGGGTATCGAGGGCGGCTGCAACTGCCAGTTTGCGCTGAATCCGGAGAGCTTTGAATATGCCGTTATCGAGGTAAACCCGCGTGTATCCCGTTCTTCCGCCCTTGCTTCGAAAGCAACCGGATATCCGATTGCCCGCGTGGCAACCAAGATTGCGATCGGTTATCATCTGGACGAGATTCCGAACGAGGTAACCGGCGAGACGATGGCATGCTTCGAGCCGGCCCTTGACTATGTAACGGTTAAATTCCCGAAATGGCCATTTGATAAATTCGTTTACGGACGCCGGAAGCTGGGTACCCAGATGAAGGCAACCGGCGAGGTTATGGCGATCGGCCGCAACTTTGAGCAGGCGCTCATGAAGGCAGTCCGCGGCGCGGAGATCTCCCAGAACAGCCTGAACATGAAGAAACTGGCGCCGATGAGTGTGGAAGAGCTGAGAGAAAAAATTCTGGCGCAGGATGACGAGCGTCTGTTTGCAATCTATGAGAGCTTCAAGCGCGGCGTGACCGTTGCCGAGATTCATGAGCTGACCAAGATCGACGAGTGGTTCTTAAATAAACTGATGCACATCCTGTCCCTGGAACGCCGGATGCAGTCTGAGACTCTGAGCGATGCGCTTTATATGGAAGCCAAACAGAACGGATTCCCGGATGCAGTCATCAAGGAGATGACCGGGCTTTCGGAAATCAAGCATGTTCCGGCATGCTACCGCATGGTTGATACCTGCAGCGCTGAGTTTACGGCAAGTACCCCTTACTTCTACAGCACCTTCGGCGAGGAAGATGAGGCAGAAGAATTTATTAAAGAGAATGCAAGCGGAAAACCGGTTGTTATGGTATTTGGTTCCGGTCCGATCCGTATCGGTCAGGGTATCGAGTTTGATTTCGCCTCTGTTCACTGCGTATGGTCATTAAAGAGAGCCGGTTATGAGGTTGTCATCGTAAATAACAACCCGGAGACCGTTTCCACCGACTTCAACGTAGCAGACCGTCTGTATTTTGAGCCGCTGACACCGGAGGATGTGCTGGATATCATCCGGATCGAGAAGCCGATCGGCGCAGTTGTGGCCTTTGGCGGACAGACAGCGATCCGTCTGACAAAATGCCTTGTAGAGAACAATATTCCGGTTCTCGGCACTCCGGCAGACAGCATCGATATGGCGGAGGATCGCGGACGTTTCGCAGCCCTGCTGAAAAAATTAAATATGAAACAGGCAGCGGGTCAGACCGTTTACACTGAAGATGAGGCAATCCAGGCGGCAAATCATCTGGGCTATCCGGTTCTGATGCGTCCGAGCTATGTATTAGGCGGACAAAACATGATTATCGCGTACAACGACGCCGATATTCATGAGTATATGAAGATTATTCTCTCACACAAGATTGAGAATGCGATCCTGATTGATAAATACCTGATGGGTACCGAGCTGGAGGTCGACGCGATCTGCGACGGAGAAACGGTTCTGATTCCGGGTATCATGGAGCACATCGAGCGTGCGGGCGTCCATTCCGGCGACTCCATCGCGGTATATCCGGCATTTATGCTGACCGAGAGCCAGAAAGACCGTCTGGTGGACTATTCCATCCGTCTGGCGCTGTCCATGAATACGAAAGGCCTGAT
Source organism: Clostridium sp. AF02-29 (assembly GCF_934835585.1). Classification (NCBI taxonomy): domain Bacteria; kingdom Bacillati; phylum Bacillota; class Clostridia; order Eubacteriales; family Clostridiaceae; genus Clostridium; species Clostridium sp. AF02-29. The sequence continues at coordinate 14,871 of NZ_CAKVZK010000041.1, forward strand.
CAATATCCAGTATGTCCTGCATGAGGATACGATCTATATCATCGAGGTCAACCCGCGTTCGTCCCGTACCGTGCCGTACATCAGCAAGGTAACCGGCGTGCCGATGGTCGATCTGGCAACCCGCATCATGATGGGCGAGAAGCTGGCTGACATGGGCTACGAGACAGGTCTGTATCCGTGCTCTCCGTACTACGCAGTCAAGGTTCCGGTCTTCTCCTTTGAGAAGCTGTCCAACGTAGATACACAGCTCGGACCGGAAATGAAATCGACCGGCGAGGTACTGGGTATCGCCCGGACGATGGAGGAAGCGCTGTTCAAAGGCCTGGTAGCAGCCGGATATACGATGAAGCGCGAGGGCGGCGTCTTAATCAGTGTCCGCGATACCGATAAGAGCGACCTGCGCGAGCTGGTTAAAGAGTATGTGGCGATGGGATTCCACATCTACGCGACCTCCGGTACTGCAAGCCGGTTAAACAGCGTCGGCATTTCTTCAACGTTAGTCAAGAAGCCGAAGGAAGCCAAAGAGGGCGAGGAGACGACCATTTCCCTGCTGGAAGAAGGAAAGATCAGCTATGTAATTTCCACCTCCAAGACGGGACGCCAGCCGGGACGCGACAGTGTCCGCCTGAGAAGAAAGGCAGTCGAGCTTGGTATTCCGTGCCTGACATCGCTTGATACCGCGGCTGTCCTGGCGCTGACACTGGAAAGCCAGTACAACGAGGACAATGTTGAACTGGTAGATATCGCGCACATTGCACATGGTGCAGCGGCTAGAAAAGAGCTGAGCCAGATGGAAAAACCGGAAGAAATCCAGATTCCGGGTTATGTGCTTCAGGAGCATGAGAACGACTAAAAAGAACGATGGTCTGCATGGATTCTGCGTTTTGAGGGTTGCGGAATCCGTGCAGGCTGAAATCTTTTGCGAAGGCAAAATCTGACAGAATCATATATGACGGAAAAAGTGGATTAATATTTTAAAGAAAGGAAGAGGAGGAAAAGCAGATGGCAAAATTTATTTTTGTGACAGGCGGTGTTGTATCAGGATTGGGGAAGGGTATTACAGCAGCGTCTCTGGGACGTCTTTTGAAGGCACGGGGATTTAAGGTAGCAGCGCAGAAGCTGGATCCGTATATCAACGTCGATCCGGGAACCATGAGCCCGTATCAGCACGGCGAAGTATTCGTAACAAACGACGGTGCGGAGACGGATCTGGATCTGGGGCATTATGAGCGTTTTATAGATGAAGATTTAAACCGGTATTCCAACCTGACGACCGGTAAGGTCTACTGGAATGTGCTAAATAAAGAGCGCCGCGGCGAATATCTGGGCGAGACGGTACAGGTGATTCCACATATCACAAATGAGATAAAATCATTTATCTATTCCGTGCAGGAAAAGACCGATGCGGACATCGTTATCACAGAGATCGGCGGAACGACCGGCGATATTGAGTCACAGCCGTTCCTGGAAGCCATCCGCCAGGTGTCCTGCGAGGCGGGACGCAGCAACTGCCTCTTCATCCATGTAACCCTGATTCCGTATCTGGAATCTTCTGGCGAGCATAAATCAAAACCGACGCAGCATTCGGTTAAACAGCTGCAGTCCTTTGGTATCATGCCGGATATCATCGTAGCGCGCTGTGACCGTCCGGTGGACGATCCGTCCATTTTCCGCAAGATCGCACTGTTCTGTAACGTCAAAGAGGACTGCGTCATTGAGAACCTGACCCTTCCGGTTCTCTACGAGGCACCGATCATGCTGGAGGAAGCAGGACTTGCCAAGATCGTGCTTCGCGAGCTGGGCATTGAGAAAGCGCCGCAGGAGTGCGATCTGACGGAGTGGAAGCATATGCTGGACCGCATCAAGAACAGCAGCAAGACGGTCAAGATTTCCCTGGTCGGCAAGTACGTCAAACTGCACGACTCCTATCTGTCGATCGTAGAATCCCTGCACCATGCCGGATGGGAAAATGGCGCGCAGGTGGAGATCAACTGGGTGGATAGCGAGACGATCACCCCGGAGACGGCACCGGAAATCCTGGGCGGTTCAACCGGTATCATCGTGCCGGGCGGCTTCGGCATCCGAGGCATCGAGGGCATGATTGCGGCAGCTGATTATGCGAGAAGAAACAATATCCCGTACTTTGGCATCTGCCTTGGTATGCAGATCGCGGCGATCGCATTTGCCAGAGGCGTGTTAGGTTATGAGGATGCGAACTCAACCGAGTTTGCGCCGGACAGCAAGCATCCGGTCATTGCCCTGATGGAAGAGCAGATGGATCTGGCTGACATGGGCGGAACGATGCGTCTGGGTGCATATCCGTGCCGCATCAGTCCGGATACGCTGATGATGAAAGCGTATGGAAAAGGTCTGATCGAAGAGAGACATCGCCATCGTTATGAATTTAACAACAAGTTCCGGGAAGTTTATATGGAGCATGGCGCTATCTTTTCCGGACAGTCTCCGGACGGTACGCTGGTAGAGGCGATGGAGATTCCGGGACATCCGTTCTATCTGGGAGTTCAGTACCATCCGGAGTTCAAGAGCCGCCCGAACCGCGCACATCCGATCTTCCGGGAGTTTGTGAAAGCGGCTCTGGAGGTAAAGGAAAAAAATTCTTAAAATATGGAGAAAATAAAGTATGAAGATCAACGAAAACTATAAAAATCTGGAAGAAAGCTATCTGTTTTCCACCATCGCTAAAAAAGTAGATGAGTACACCAAAGCCCATCCAGAGGCAAAAGTAATCAAAATGGGTATCGGTGACGTAACCCTTCCGATCTGCCAGAAAGCAGCTGACGCATTTGCAAAAGCAGCTATGGAGCAGGGCAAGGCGGCTACGTTTCATGGATATGGTCCGGAGCAGGGATATGATTTTCTGCGCGTAGCAGTTCAGAAGTATTATGCGTCCTTCCAGGTTGAGGTGGCGGCGGAGGATATATTCATCAGCGACGGCGCGAAGAGTGATGTCGGAAATATCCTCGATCTCTTTGATGCGGACAACACGGTCCTGATCCCGGATCCGGTATACCCGGTTTACATGGATACGAACGTGATGGCAGGCAGAAAGATCGTATTTATGGATGCCAATGTGGAAAATGGCTTTCTTCCGATGCCTCCGAAGGGACAGAAAGCGGATATTATTTATCTCTGCTCCCCGAACAATCCGACTGGCGGTGTGTACAACCGTGAGCAGTTAAAAGAGTGGGTTGACTATGCGAACGAGCAGGATGCGATTCTTTTATTTGATGCGGCGTATGAGTCCTTCGTAGCAGATCCGGCGCTTCCGAGAAGTATTTTTGAGATTGAGGGCGCCAAGACCTGCGCGATCGAGTTCTGCTCCCTTTCGAAGCTGGCAAGCTTTACCGGAACCCGCTGTGGCTATACTGTGGTTCCGTCTGAATTAGAGCGCGGTGGTTCTTCTATCCGCAAGATGTGGCTGCGCCGCCAGACAACCAAGTTTAACGGCGTTTCCTACCCGGTACAGCGCGCCGCAGAGGCAGCTCTTTCACCGGAGGGCATGGCACAGTGCCGCGAGCACCTGGACGTATACCGCACCAATGCGAAGATCATGACCGAGACCTTAAAAGAGCTTGGCATCTGGCACATCGGCGGCGAAAATTCACCGTACATCTGGATGCAGTGCCCGAACGGCATGAAATCCTGGGAATTTTTCGACGATCTGCTTGCCAAAGCAAATGTGGTCGGCACACCGGGCAGCGGATTTGGTAAGAATGGAGAAGGATTCTTCCGTCTGACTGCATTTGGTACGACTGCGAATACAAAAGAGGCAATGGAGCGGATCAAGAAGGTTTACGGAAAATAAATAGCTCTATTTTATAAATGAGGGGGCTGGTGCATCTGGGGCATTGTTATCCTATGCACCGTCCCCTTTTTGCTGCAGCAGGGAGGTGAGGACCATGGTGACCTTAAACGATTATCTGTATTCCGGCGATACGATGTTTAAGATTTTAAAGAATTACAGCCGGGATTTGAAAGCGGAGGCAAAACAGACAAACAATGAGATAGACCTGATACATGCAAATTTCCTGATTCAGATCCGGGAACTTTTGGAACACAATGATTTCCTGACGACCCAGTCACAGAAGATCCGGGAATTTTATATTCATATGGCAAAGGAATATCCGCTTCTGGCATTTAACTTTAAGGGCAGAATCAAATCGCTGATCCGCTCGGAGGCGAAGTTTAACGGATATATCGTCGAGTATATCTATGATTGTTACACGGAACATAAGACATTTCCGTCGATCTCCGATTTGAAGCAGAGATTGAGCTGTTTCCGCGACCTGATCGCGTACCGGATCGTGATTTCACTGCCGAAGTGTTACCTGAAACCGGGGGAATCGCAGCAGGAGGCAGATATCCGGTACCTCTACCAGATTGCGAATGAACTTCCGGGATTTCTGGAGGAACGCGGGTTTACGGCGGAACCGGCTTACGGGGTGAAGGAGAGTACCTCCCCGTTGATGGATGAGGAGGTAAGGCCGTACTACCGTGATTATGTCTGCGGAAATAGTTCGGATGATTACCAGTCTCTGCATATTACGTTTTACGATAATTGTTCCAGAAGCTATGTGGAGGTACAGCTTCGCACGAAGCACATGGACGATATCGCGGAGATCGGCGTGGCCAATCATTTAAGCTATGAAAAGCGCCAGGAGGGCGAGCGGGCCAGGCGGGATGAGATACCGGAAGGTGCGTGCATTTATTTTGACGAGGCATACGAGCGCTGCCAGCGCCTGGTGTCGCTCAAGTTGGCTGAGCTCGATGTCAATATGTTTACGGCAATCAACAACGACCTTGTCAATGACGGCTGCGGGCTGTACCGGGGGCGGCTGATTCTGCCGTATGAGCATTTGTCGAGGCATCAGAATGAGCTGGTGGATTGAGGGGTTCACGGGCAGGCATGAATCCGGTTGCGAATAGTTGACGAAACAGGAAGATTCATATATAGTTGCTTGTAAAGGAAAATTGACCGAAAATAATAGGGAGGAACCAGTTTATGGACCATACATCCTGCCGCCTGCGTCTGGCCGCCATCGCCGATGCACCTGCGATACTGGAAATTTATGCACAATATATGGACACGCCGATCACGTTTGAGACGGAGCTGCCGTCCCTGGAGGAATTTGAGGGGCGCATCCGGGCGATCACGGCAGAATATCCGTGGATTGTCTGCGAGGATGAAACAGGCAGAATCATCGGTTACGCATATGGACATAAGCAGCTTGAGCGCGCGGCGTACCGTTGGAATGCGGAACTTTCTGAATATCTGGACAGTCGGGTGACGTCGAAGGGCATCGGCAAACGGATGCTTCTGGTGCTTTTAGAGCTTTTAAAGGCACAGGGCGTCCACACCGTCTACAGTCTGGTGACAAGTCCGAATGTGAAGAGCGATGCGATGCATAACGGATGCGGATTCCGGACGATGGGCGTGTGCAAAAATACCGGTTATAAGAGCGGAAAATGGCACGATGTTACCTGGTATGAGAAAGCGCTGCTGCCATATGAGGACGTACCGGCGGAGATGATTCCGATTGGGGAGATGGAGAAGGAGACGGTAGATAAGATTTTGGCGTCTTTTTGAACAGAGACATAAAACAAATCTGCATAAAATAGACAGGGCGTATGAAAAAGGAATTTCCCATTTTCATACGCCCTCATCCGTTCTCTTTTATTCACCAGCGCCGTAATGCGCTGTCCATTCATTCACTCAGATTAGTTGAAGTATCTCTTTAACAGACCCTCAAATGCCTTGCCATGTCTAGCCTCGTCACGAGCCATCTCATGAACGGTGTCATGGATTGCATCCAGGTTAGCAGCTTTCGCACGTTTTGCAAGGTCAAATTTGCCTTCGGTTGCGCCGTGCTCAGCCTCTACACGCATCTCCAGGTTCTTCTTGGTGGAATCAGTTACAACTTCGCCGAGAAGCTCTGCAAACTTAGCAGCGTGCTCAGCCTCTTCGTGAGCTGCCTTCTCCCAGTACAGACCGATCTCCGGATAGCCCTCTCTGTGAGCTACACGTGCCATCGCCAGGTACATACCAACTTCTCTGCACTCGCCTTCATAGTTAGCTCTTAAATCTTCGAGAATATCCTCGCTGACACCCTGTGCCACACCAACTACGTGCTCAGCTGCCCAAGTCATCTCGCCGGACTGCTCTTTGAACTTGGAAGCCGGAGCGCCGCATACTGGACATTTCTCCGGAGCAGCCTCACCCTCGTATACGTAACCACATACTGTACAGACAAATTTCTTCATAGTCAATTCTCCTTTTCTAAAATAAATTTTTAATTTCGTGTTTTATAGAAACAATAAAATAGATAGTAAAGTTGTTTGCAACCATTCTGTTTCATAGGAGCTTTTAAAACGAAATCGTTTATTTGGCTTAAATGAAATCAGTAATGATTACTGATATTAAGATATCATAGATTCCTGCGTTTGTCAATGAAAAAATAGAAATAATTCTTATTTTTTCATTTTTATCGATAACCCGGATATTCTCAGAACTTTTAGTGCTTTTCCCCTTTCAGACACTCATCGCATATCCCATAGAAAAACACGGTATGGTCGTCGATCGTTCCCAGCACAAATTCTTTGGCGGCTGTCTCCAGCTCCTTGGTTGCTTCCATCGGAATATCCATGACCCGTCCGCACTGGCGGCAGACGTAGTGGTAATGTGGGGATGTATCATAATCGAAATGATCCGTGCCGTCGCCGCAGGACAGCTTCCGGATCTCGCCCAGCTCAACTAACAGGTTTAAATTGCGGTAAACGGTTCCAAGGCTGATATTCGGAAACTGTTCCCGGATGCTGGTGTAAAGGGCGTCGGCGGTCGGATGATCCTTCCGGCTCATCAGGCAGGCTTTGATCGATTCGCGCTGACGGCTGTATTTTAAGGTTTTCATAGGCGACACTCCAATCTTTCTAAATAATATTGATAATGATTATTATTTATATTATGCGTCCTGACACGATGAAAGTCAATCTTTTTTCAAGGATTTCCGTGAGAAATTTTAGAATCAAATTTCAACATCACTGATGCATAAAAGATCCCGTCCTCATACCGGAAATCCGCCACGCCTTGATACCGTTCCGCGATCGAACGGATGGAGGCGGTTCCCGTGCCGAGCCCGTCATGTTTGGTCGAGCGGAACCGTCCATTTTCCTCGATCGGCGGATGGCAGCAGGTATTGTCAACGGCGCTCACGATGTGACTGGCATCCTCCTGGGCGCAGATGCGGATAAACGGCGCGCTGTCCGTACATTCCCGACAGGCATCGAGGGCATTTTCCAGAAGATTGCCGAAGATCGAGCAGAGCTCCGGCTCACGCAGCGGGAGAGATGGCGGAAGCTGGATGCGGACCGAAAAATCGACCGACGCCTTGCGCGCCTCCTCACCGTAATAGCTGATAATCGTGTTGACCGCATAATTTTCACACCAGGTCCGCGCGGTGTCCGGCGGAAGCGTCATGCGGTATTGTTCGATATAGGCTTTCAGATCCTCCGTTTTCCCACTCTGCAGGTAATGCTCGATGAGATTTAAGTGCTGGCGCAGGTCGTGGCGCGCCTCCCGTACCTCTTCAATGTGGTGGGAAAGCTGCTGATACTGTGTGTACTGCATCGCCAGGAGAGTGTCCTGCTGCGCTGCGCGTTCTTCCAGCTGCGCCTGCTGGCGGATTGCATTGAGCGCTTCCAAAAGGACATAGTAGATGAGAATTGTCATGGCAAAGAGCCAGAGCCGCGTGAGGATAAAACGGAACTTGCGGACGGTGTCAATGTTTAAATCAAAGTTATAAGCGCAGATAATCAGGGTACATGAAAATGGAATAAACCAGACCTTCTGCCAGAATGCGGAGCTGTCTACCTGAAAAACGCGTTCCGTAGCATTTTTCATAAATTTGAGTCCGAGCGGAAGCGTCAGAAGCAGAAGAATCGAGGTGAGCAGCAGGCTTTCATCACGGAGTGAATAATAAGTAATGCTGGGGTCGTAGAACAGGCGGCTTTCCAGAAAGAAACAGATGCCGCGGACCGTGACAAAATAATTCAGGATGAAGTCTCCCAGAAACAGAAGTTTCCAGAAATTAGCCTTCACACATAAAAAATAGATCGCCAGGGAAACGAGGGCAAATACCGTGTCGGTGACGCGGGTCGGTTTACCGTGGCTGACCAGGTAGGTATACAGGGAGGACTGGAGCAACTGACCGATAAAAATGAACAGAATCAGGATTTTGACCGGAAATCGCAGCTGCTTTTTAAATGGCAGAATTGATAAAATAAAAAAAGGAATGGCATAGACTGTTTCACAGAGAAATGCCTTGCCAAACACAGACCAGCTCATAGAGTACCTCCCTTCCGCAACGTGTCAAATAAGTAGGTTGCAAATGCTTCTTTCGTCTCTTTTTTCTTCCGGCGGCTGCAGAAAAAGCAGCCGCCGTTTTTCAGATGGACAGAACCGTCCTCGTCCACCGAGGTAACCTGTGAAAAATTGATGAGCAGCCCGCGTCCGCTCATGTAAAAACGACCGCCTTTCGGAAGCAGTGCCATCAGTTCGGAAAAGGAAAGGCGTGTAGCCGCGTCGCCGGAACGGGTGTGGATGATCAGCCGGTGGTTTTGCGTCTCCGCATATAGAAAATCATCGAGCAGAATCCGCTGCGTGGATGCCTGTCCCCGTCCGAGCACCGCCTGAATTTCGATGTAGGCGGGTGCGGCGAGAAATGTCCGGATCTCATCAAGACACCAGGCAAGCGCCTTTTCCTCAACCGGTTTTAAGAGATAATCAAGCGGATGGGCACGGTACCCCTGCAGCGAATAATCACGTTCCGATGTGGTAAAAATGATCGGGAGACGTTCTGCGCTCTTGCGAAGCTCCAGCGCCGTGTCAATGCCATTGCGCCCGTTCCGGTCCAGCATAATATCCATAAAAACCGCATTAAAAAGCCCCGGACGGAATGCTTCCAGAAACGCCTCGCCGCTCTCGTAGCAGTCAAAGCACGCCGTTTCCCCATGCTTCTCCAAGTTCTCCTGTATCAAATGAATCAGATGCTTCTGATCTATCTTCAAGTCTTCAACAATCGCAAAATGCATCAAAGCTCAACCGCCTCCTTTATTCAAAACCGTGACCATTTAGGTCGAGGTTTGACCGTTTGCGTCGATGTGGTTTTCATTAAATTGCTCATTTTGATGGTGTATAAATAAAGTTGACAGCCTATTCTCAAGGATTTCATAGTATAATC